>NZ_SPQN01000029.1 GCF_004571065.1 Geodermatophilus sp. DF01-2 | reverse complement strand
CGGGTGGGCGCGGCCGTCCTGCAGGCCGGCGTGCTCGACCTCGAGCGCGCCGCGGCGCAGGGCATGGGCGACCGGGCGGTGCAGGGCCTGCTCGGCGCCGAGCCCGCCGGGGCCCCGGAGCGCTACGCGACCGCCGACCCGGTGCGGCTGGTGCCGGCCGGGGTAGACCTGCTCTGCGTGCACGGCACCGGCGACGGTGTCGTACCGGCGGAGCAGAGCACCCGCTACGCGCAGGCAGCCGCGGCGGCGGGCGTGCACGTCGACGTGCGGCTGGTGCCCGGCGACCACATGGTGCTCGTCGACCCGGCGGGGGAGCCGTGGGCGCTGGTCCGCGACTGGCTGCGGCACCGCGCCGGGGCCTCCCGCCGCCGATCTACGCTGGTTCCGTGACGCAGACACGCCAGGGCGGTTGGTTCGCGCGGACCCTGCAGCGGCTGACCGCCGACGACCAGGCCATCGACGCGGAACGGCTGCGTGCGGGGTCGGTGCGGGCCGGGTGCGAGCAGGTCAGCGCCTGCCGCAAGGGCGCCGTCGTCACCGTCACCGGCCGGCTGAAGTCGGTGGTCTACACCCCGCGGGAGACGGTGCCCACCCTGGAGGCCGAGCTCTTCGACGGCTCGGGGTCGGTCACCCTCGTGTGGCTGGGCCGGCGGCGGATCCCCGGCATCGAGCCCGGCCGCACGCTCACCGCGCACGGCCGCTTCGCCTCCTTCGACGGGCGGCAGGTCATCTACAACCCCCGGTACGAGCTGAGCGCCGGGTGACGGCTGCGCCTGAGGGGGACGGGCGTCCGGGTCCGGCCGGGCCGCAGGGTCCGGCACGGCCGGCGGACGACGATCCGGCGGCCGGGCCGCGCGGCGTGACCTTCGACCGGCATCTGGTGCTCGACCAGCTGGGCGGCTGGCGCGGCATGCTCGACGCAACGCTGCCCACCGTCGCCTTCATCGTGGCCAACTCACTGGCCGGGCTGCGCGCCGGCATCTGGGCCGCGCTCGGCGCCGCCGTCCTGCTCTTCGGGCTGCGCCTGGTCCGCCGGGAGAGCATGCAGCAGGCGTTCAGCGGGCTCTTCGGCGTCGCCATCGCGGTCGCCATCGCCGCCGCCTCCGGGCAGGCCCGCGACTTCTTCGTGCCCGGGCTGATCCGCAACGCCGCCCTCGGCGTGGTGCTGCTCGGCTCGATCCTCGTCCGCTGGCCGCTGGTGGGCGTGGTCGCCGAGTTCCTCGCGCCCAGCCACCTCGGCTCGATGGCATCGCAGTCGATGCCCGGGCTGCGGGGCCGGCTCGACCGGGTCAACGCCGCGCTGCACCACCGGCCGCCGCTGGACCCGTCGACCGGCGCCCGCCCGGCGGACCCCGCACCGGAGCGGCACTGGCGGGACGACCCCCGCATGGTGCGCGCCTACTCCTGGCTGACGCTGATGTGGGGCGTCGTCTTCCTGGTGCGCGTCGCCGTCCAGTGGGTGCTCTACCGGGCCGACGAGGTGGAGCTGCTCGCCACCGCCTCGCTCGTGCTCGGCCTGCCGGTCACCGCCGTGGAGGTCGTGGTGACCCTGTGGGTGGTGTCCCGGCTGCACCGGCACCGCGCCGACGCGGCAGGCGGGCAGCGCCCCGCGGCCTGACGGCAACCGGAGGAGCATCGGTCAGCACCGCCGTCATGCGCCCGTGAGACCACCACGAGCGCACGATGGCGCCGGTTAGCCCGGGACGGCGGGGGAGAGCACCTGCTGCAGCTGCTCCTCGACGTCGGCATGGGTGACGAACAGCAGCTCGTCGCCGGCCTCGAGCGGCTCGTCGGGCGTCGGGGTGATGACCCGGTCGCCGCGGAGCACGGCCGTCAGCACCGTCTCCCGCGGCAGCGGCACCTCGCGCAGCGGCTTGCCCACCCACGGGGTGTCCTCGGCGAGGGTGATCTCGACGAGGTTGGCGGCGCCCTTGCGGAAGCTCATCAGGCGGACGACGTCGCCGACCGTCACCGCCTCCTCCACCAGCGCGGCCAGCACCCGGGGCGTGGAGACGGCGACGTCGACGCCCCACGCCTCGGTGTAGAGCCACTCGTTGCGCGGGTCCTTGACCCGGGCAACGACGCGGTTGACCGCGAACTCCGTCTTGGCCAGCAGCGAGACGACCAGGTTGGCCTTGTCGTCTCCGGTGGCTGCCACGACGACGTCGCAGGTGGCCAGCTGCGCCTCCTCGAGGGAGGAGA
Source organism: Geodermatophilus sp. DF01-2 (assembly GCF_004571065.1). Taxonomy (GTDB): domain Bacteria; phylum Actinomycetota; class Actinomycetes; order Mycobacteriales; family Geodermatophilaceae; genus Geodermatophilus. The sequence continues at coordinate 39,307 of NZ_SPQN01000029.1, read as the reverse complement.
CCTCGCACGCGTCGGCCTGCACCCACTCGGCGCCCGGCACCGCCCGGGTGCGGACCTTGCGGCCGTCCTTCTCGATGAGCATCACGGTGTGCCCGTTGCTGAGCAGCTCCCCGGCGATCGAGCGGCCGACGGCGCCCGCGCCCACGATGGCGACCCGCATCAGTGTCCCTCTCCTCCGGGGCCCCGCTCGACCACCTCGTGCACCCGCTGGGTGATCGCGTCGGTCGAGGCGACCACCAGCTGGTCGCCGTCCTGCAGCACGGTGGCCGGCGTCGGCAGCTGCGCCTCGCCGTAGCGGACCAGCCAGGCGGCCCGCGCCCCGGACGCGGCTTCCAGGTCGGCGAGCCGCCGGCCCACCCAGGGCTCGGTGACGGTGACCCGCATGAGCAGGACCTGCCCGGTCGGCTCCCGCCACAGCTCGCTGACCTTGACCGACAGCAGCTCGCGCAGCAGCCGGTTCACCGTCCACGGGACGGTGGCGACGCTGGGGATGCCCATCCGCTCGTAGACCTCGGCGCGCTTGGAGTCGTAGATGCGGGCCACGACGTGCTGGACGCCGAAGGTCTCGCGGGCGACCCGCGCGCTGATGATGTTGGAGTTGTCACCGCTGCTGACCGCAGCGAAGGCCCCGGCGGAGTCGACGCCGGCGTCGAGCAGCGTCTGGCGGTCGAAGCCGAGCCCGGTCACCTGGCGGCCGGTGAAGTCCGGGCCCAGCCGGCGGAAGGCCTCCGGGTCCTGGTCGATGACGGCCACGCTGTGGCCTATCTCCTCGAGCCGGCGGGCGATCGCCGACCCGACGCGGCCGCAGCCCATGACGACCACGTGCACGGGGAACTCCTGAGATCGCAGTCGGGGTGCGCCGGCGTCGTCGGCCCGCGCGTGTCCGGCCGCGAAGCTACACCCGGCCGCTCCCGGGGCCGTGGTCCGCAGCGCCGGAACTCACCCTCCGGGCGAGGGCGCGGACAGCTCGGGCGTCCGTACCATCGCCGCCGTGCCAAGCCTGTCCGACCTCGGACAACTCCCGAAACGCCTGGTCCTGGGACGACCCGTGAGCAGCGACCGGCTCGGGGAGTCGCTGCTGCCCAAGCGCCTGGCGCTGCCCATCTTCGCCAGCGACCCGCTCTCCTCCGTGGCCTACGCCACGCAGGAGATCCTCATCGTGCTGACGTTGGCCGGGACGGCGTTCCTCTTCCTGGCGCCGTGGCTGGCCATCGCCGTCGTCCTGCTGCTCGTGACCGTCGTCCTCTCCTACCGCCAGGTGGTGCGGGCCTACCCGTCCGGCGGGGGCGACTACGAGGTCGCGATGAGGAACCACGGGCAGTTCGCCGGGCTCACCGTGGCCAGCGCACTGTTGGTCGACTACGTGCTGACCGTCGCGGTGTCGGTCGCGGCCGGCACGGACAACATCATCTCGGCGTTCCCCTCGCTCGACGAGCACCGCGTCGCCATCGCCGTCGGGTTGGTGACGCTGCTGGCCGCGGCCAACCTGCGCGGGCTGCGCGAGTCCGGCCGCACCTTCGCCGCTCCGACCTACCTCTTCATCTCCGGCATCCTGGTGATGATCGTCACCGGACTGCTGCGCCACTTCCTCGGGGACGGCCTCACCGCCGAGAGCGCGGGCTACGCGATCACCCCCGAGCCCGGCTTCGAGCAGGTCACCGGCCTGGCGCTGGCGTTCTTCGTGCTGCGCGCCTTCGCCTCCGGGTGCACCGCACTCACCGGCGTGGAGGCGATCGCCAACGGGGTCCCGGCCTTCAAGCCGCCGAAGGGCCGCAACGCCGCCACCACGCTGGCGCTCATGGGCGGCCTCGCCGCGACGATGTTCTCCGGCGTCACCGCGCTGGCGCTGGCCGCTGACGTCCGGTACGCCGAGCATCCCTGCGACCTCGTCGGCTTCACCGCCTGCGAGACCGAGCCGCAGCGGACGGTCATCGCCCAGGTCGCCGCGGCGACGTTCGGCGGGTTCACGTCGCCGGGCTTCTTCTACATCCAGGCGGCCACCGCGCTCATCCTGATCCTGGCCGCGAACACCGCGTTCAACGGCTTCCCGCTGCTGGGCTCGGTGCTCGCCCAGGACCGCTTCCTGCCCCGGCAGCTGCACACCCGCGGCGACAAGCTGGTCTACAGCAACGGCATCCTGCTGCTCGCCGGCTTCGCCGCACTGCTGATCGCCGCGTTCGAGGCCGACGTCAACCGGCTGATCCAGATCTACATCGTCGGCGTCTTCACCAGTTTCTCCATCGGTCAGTGGGGGATGGTCCGGCACTGGAACCGGGAGCTGCGCGACGAGGCCGACGCCCAGGTCCGTCGGCGCATCCGCCGGTCCCAGGCGATCAACGCCGTCGGCGGCAGCCTCACGACCGTCGTGCTCGTGATCATCATCGTCACGAAGTTCACCCGGGGCGCGTGGCTGGTTCTACTGGTGATGCCGGTGCTCTTCCTGCTGATGCGGGCGATCAACCGGCACTACTCGCACGTCGCCGAGCAGCTGGTGCCCGACACCGACTCCCGGATGCTGCCCAGCAAGGTGCACGCCGTCGTGCTGGTCTCCCGGGTGCACAAGCCGACGCTGCGGGCGCTGGCCTTCGCCCGCGCCACCCGGCCCGACCACCTGACCGCGCTCACGGTGAACGTCGACGAGTCCGAGACCCGGGCGCTGCAGAACCAGTGGGACCGCTACGACATCCCCGTCCCGCTGACGGTGGTGGAGTCGCCGTACCGGGAGATCACCCGGCCCGTCGTGGACTTCGTCAAGTCCATCCGCCGGGACAGCCCCCGCGAGCTGGTCGTCGTCTTCGTCCCGCAGTACGTGGTCGGCCACTGGTGGGAGAACCTGCTGCACAACCAGAGCGCGCTGCGGCTGCGGGCCCGGTTGCAGTTCCAGCCCGGGGTCATGATCACCTCGGTGCCGTGGCAGCTGGAGAGCTCGGTCGGACGCGAGGACGCCGGCCTGCGCGCGACCGGGCCGGGGCCCGGTGACCTGCGCCGCGGCCTGGCCGACGAGCCCGAGCAGACCCCCTATGGATGAAGCCGAAGGACCCCGGGAAGGACCCCGTCCTCCCCACCGCTCGCGAGCTCGCGGCGGTGCCCTGGACGGGGCCATGAACCCCTCGCAGGCTCGGGGCGAGCCTCGGGACGGGGCCTCACCCCCACGCCTCGCAGGCTCGGCGCGGGCCGCTGAAGGGCGGCCGCCCGCTGCCCCCCACCGCTCGCAGGCTCGCGGCGGGCCCCTGCAGCGGGGCCTGGGCTGGACCGGCCGGGAGTTCGAGGTCACCGTCGGGCTGGTCGCGCACGGCGGGCACTGCGTGGCCCGGCACGAGGGGCGAGTCGTCTTCGTGCGGCACGCACTGCCCGGCGAGCGGGTCGTCGTCCGGGTCACCGAGGACCGCCAGCCCGGGTTCTGCCGCGCCGACGCCGTCGAGGTGCTGGCGGCCGCGCCCGACCGGGTGCCGCGGCCCTGCCCCTACAGCGGACCCGGGCGCTGCGGCGGCTGCGACTGGCAGCACGTGGACCCGGCCGGCCAGCGCCGGCTCAAGGCGGCGGTGGTCCGCGAGCAGCTGACCCGACTGGGCGGCCTGACCGACGGCGACCCGGTCGTCCGCGATCTCGTCGTCGAGGAGTTGCCCGGCGGGCCGCTGCGCTGGCGCACCCGCGCCCGGTTCGCCGTCGACCGCTTCGGGGCGCCGGGGTTGCGCCGGCACCGCTCGCACGACCTCGTGCTGCTGGACGACTGCCCGATCACCGTGGTGCCGGCCGCGCGCGCCGTCCTGGACCGCCGCTGGCCGGGTGCCGGAGCGGTGGACGTCGCCGTCGACGCGGCGGGCACGGTGACCACCACCCGGCTCGACCGGCGCGGCAAGCCCCGGTCGACCCGGGTGCTGCGCGCCGGCGAGGACGTGCCGGCCGAGCCCGCCGGGCGCGCCGCCCGCTCGGCCGCCGGGCGCGAGTGGGAGGTGGAGGGCACCGGCTTCTGGCAGGTCCACCCGGCGGCGGCGGACGCGTTGATCGGCGCCGTGGCGACCTTCGCCGCCGTGCGGGCGGGGGAGACGGTGCTCGACCTCTACGCCGGCGCGGGTCTGTTCGGCGGGGCACTGGCCCCCGCGGCCGGCGCGGAGGGCCGGGTCGTCTGCGTGGAGGCCGACGAGGCCGCCTGTGCCGCCGCCGAGGCCAACCTGGCCGGGCTGCCGCAGGCGGAGGTCTGGCAGGGCGAGGTGGACGCCGAGGGGTTGACCGGGCTGCTCGCCGAGCTGGACGGTGGCCCCGACGTCGTCGTCCTCGACCCGCCGCGGGCGGGGGCGGGCCGTGCGGTCAGCCGGGTGCTGGCGGCGGCCGGGCCCCGGGCGGTGGTCTACGTGGCCTGCGACCCGGCGTCCCTGGCCCGGGACGTCGCCGTCTTCGCCGAGGGCGGCTACCGCCTGACCGGGCTGCGCGGGTACGACGCCTTCCCGATGACCGCGCACGTGGAGTGCGTGGCGCTGCTGGTACGGGTCTGAGCCGACCGGTCTCCTCGCCCGCGGCTGCTCAGCGTCGGCCGCGCTCCCCGCGGTCGTCGTTCCCGTCGTCCTCGGGGGCGTCGGGGTTGTCGGGGTTGTCGGGGTCGAGGCTGATAGAGGGGACCGGGAGGCTCGGCACGGACGCGGTACCGGTCCCCTCCGCAGGGGCGGTCGGGCTCGGCTCCGCCGACCTGTCGGCGGTCGAGGGCCCGACCTGCGGGACGGCTGCCACGGCGGACGGCTCGGCCGGGCCAGCAGGAACCGTCGTCGACGGCGAGGGGACCCGGGCCGACGGAGCCGCGGCGCCGGACGGCGATGCCGTCGCGCTCGCGCTCGGGGTTGCCGGCGTACCGGCCGGTGCGGTCGCCGTCCCGCCCGCGGACGGGGCGGCCGCCGGTGCGCCGGCCGCGGCCGGGAGAGCACCGGCAGTCGATGCCGCGGCTGCGGAGGTGGCGGACGGCGCGGCGAGGGAGGAGCCCGGGGCCGACGCGGGGGCCCGGGATGGACGGTCGACGCCGTCGGCGCGGGTGCCGTCCGGGGCCTCGCCGGCGCGGACGGCGTCCCCGATCTCGCCGACCCGGACCGCATCACCGATCTCGCCGGCGCGGGCGGCGTCCCCGATGCCGCTGGCCGAGGCCTCGACCGCGGTCTGGACCGCGGCGGTGCCGGGCCCGGGCACCCCGCCGTCGTCCGCGGCGACGGCCCCCAGGCCGGCGGCCATGCCCACGAAGGAGAGCATCCCCAGGGCGGTCGCCGCGGCACGGGAGGCGCGGGAGCCTTCGGGGCGGGTTCTCGACGGGCGGAGCATGCGTTGCGGATCCCCTCGGCGGGTGCGTGCGGCAGGTGGCGGGCGCGGGAGCTCTGGCGGTCTGGACGAGGTCTGCACACGCAGAGCGCTCGGTCCAGTGCGCCCAGTGACGGTAACCCGGACGGGTGAGGCGACGGAAGGGGTCGGACGGGACGAGGGTGTCCGGCCCGGTCGGCGCGGAGCGAACGGCTACCGTGGCTCCCCGTGACCACCTGGGAGTACGCCTCGGTCATCACGGCCAACGACGCCGAGTCGCAGCGCGCGGGGGTGAGCGTCAAGCTCCCCGGCGGGCAGTCGGAGCGCCAGGCCGGTGACACCAGCTCGGTGCTCAACCGGCTCGGCAGCGAGGGGTGGGAGCTGGTCAGCTATCACTCCAGCGGCGCGGGCACCTGGGGCTTCGAGCAGTTCTGGCTGAAGCGCCCCACCTCCTGAAGGAGCGTCCCCCCGCACGCTCGGGCCGCCCATCCGCGCCGATCTCGACGTGGAGCTGGCCCTGGCGCCCCCCCCGCACGCTGCGGCCGCCCAGCCGTGCCAAACCGGCGATCTCACCCGCAGGACAGCGCGCCGTCGAACACGCGTTCGACCAATGCGGCACACTGGCGCGGTGGACGCGACGCTGCCGCCGGGCTGGCCGGACACCGTGCGGCCGCCCGGTGCACCCGACTGGGAGCGGACCGCCGTCGCCTGGCTGTTCGACCTGGTGCCGCCGGACTACCGGGCGCACGAGGTGCTGCGCCGCTATCCCGTGCTGCTGGCCCGGTTCGCCCGCGACCACGTGTCCGCCGGGCTCGAGGCAGCCCGCGCGGGCTGGCGCACCGTCCGGGTGGAGCTCACCGACGACCTGCCGGCCGACGCGATGGAGGCGGCGATCGCCGCCTACGAGCGGGAGGGTGCCCGGCTGGCGGCCGCCGCCCGCGGGGTCGAGGCGGTGGCCGGTGCGTTGCGGGGAGAGCGGTGGGTACCCCGGCTGTGACCAGGGGCCGCGACCACATGCCGGAGCCCCGCGCTCGACCGGAAGAGCCGCGCGTACGCGGCTACAGTTGGTCGGCGGCCGAAGCGATGCCGCAACCTGCCGCCGATGGAGAGGACGCACCCCCTCGTGTCGCTCCTGCGATCGCTCTGCACCCCCGACGACCTGAAGGCCCTCCCGGCCGAACAGCTGCCGGCGTTGGCCGCCGAGATCCGCGACGCGCTGGTCACCAGCGTCGCCCGGACCGGCGGGCACCTGGGGCCCAACCTCGGTGCGGTCGAGCTCACCATCGCCCTGCACCGGGTCTTCGACTCCCCGCGCGAGCCGATCGTCTTCGACACCGGCCACCAGAGCTACGTGCACAAGATGCTCACCGGCCGGGTGGAGGGCTTTCGGCGGCTGCGCCAGCGCGGCGGCCTCTCCGGCTACCCCAGCCGCACCGAGAGCGAGCACGACTGGGTGGAGAACAGCCACGCCTCCACCTCGCTGTCCTACGCCGACGGGCTGGCCAAGGCCTTCGCCGTCCGCGGGGAGCACCGGCCGGTGGTCGCGGTCATCGGCGACGGTGCGCTGACCGGCGGCATGGCCTGGGAGGCGCTGAACAACATCGCCGGGGCCCAGGACCGCCCGGTGGTCATCGTGGTCAACGACAACGGCCGCTCCTACTCGCCGACCATCGGCGGAGTCGCCGACGCGCTGGCCACGCTGCGGCTGCGCCCCGGCTACGAGCAGGCGCTGCTGCAAATACGACAGGCGCTGCACCGCGCCCCGGTCGTCGGCTCGGCGCTGTTCGACGCCCTGCACGCCATCAAGAAGGGCCTCAAGGACGTCCTCTCGCCGCAGGGCATGTTCGAGGACCTCGGCCTGAAGTACATCGGCCCGGTCGACGGCCACGACGTCGAGGTCATGGAGTCCGCCCTGCGCCGGGCGCGGTCGTTCGGCGGGCCGGTCATCGTGCACGCCGTCACCACCAAGGGCTTCGGCTACCCACCGGCCGAGACCGACCAGATCGACGCCTGGCACGCCACCGGCGTCTTCGACCCCGACAGCGGGGTCACCGCGGCGACCGCCGGCCGCGACTGGACGACGGCCTTCGCCGACGAGCTGGTGCGGATCGGCGCCGAACGCTCCGACGTCGTCGCGATCACCGCCGCGATGCTGCACCCGACCGGGCTGGCGCCTTTCGCCGAACGCTTCCCCGAGCGCACCTACGACGTCGGCATCGCCGAGCAGCACGCGCTCACCTCGGCCGCGGGCCTGGCCATGGGCGGGCTGCACCCGGTCGTCGCCGTCTACTCGACGTTCCTCAACCGGGCCTTCGACCAGCTGCTCATGGATGTCGCGCTGCACCGCCAGCCGGTCACCGTCGTCCTGGACCGCGCCGGGGTCACCGGCAGCGACGGTGCCTCGCACAACGGCATGTGGGACATGTCGATCCTCTCCGTCGTCCCCGGGCTGCGGCTGGCCGCGCCGCGCGACGAGCCGACGCTCCGGGAGGCGCTGCGCGAGGCGGTCGCGGTGACCGACGGCCCGACCGTCGTCCGCTTCCCCAAGGGCACCCCGCCGGTGGACATCCCGGCGCTGGAGCGGCGCGGACCGGTCGACGTCCTGCGCCGCGGAGAGCGGCAGGAGGTGCTGCTGGTCGCCGTCGGCTCGATGGTGCCGATGTGCCTGGCCGCCGCCGAGCGCGCCGCCGACCACGGCATCGACGTCACCGTCGTCGACCCGCGCTGGGTGCTGCCGGTCGCTCCCGAGCTGGTCGGCCTGGCCGCCGATCACCGCCTGGTCGTCACCGTCGAGGACGGCGGGCGCGCGGGCGGGGTGGGCACCACGCTGACCCAGGCCCTGCAGGACCGCGGCATCGACGTCCCGCTGCGGGCGCTGGGGCTGCCGCAGGCGTTCCTCGAGCACGGCAGCGTGGGCCAGGTGCTCGCCGACGCCGGACTCACCGAGCAGGACGTCGCCCGCCGGATCGCCGAGTGGACGGCGGTGCTCGCCGAGCGCGCCGAGGGCAGCATGGCCGAGGCGGTCGAGGAGACCCCATGACGGTCGTGGCGGAGATTTAGTCGAAGGACCTCGTCCCTCTCACCCCTCGCAAGCTCAGGGCGAGCCTCCGGACGGGGCCGTGATCCAGGCCTCCGGGCTGCGGTACGAGGTCGGCGCCCTGGGGACGACGCTCGAGGGCGAGGCCGACGCGGTGTGGGCCACGCTGCGAGCCGCGCACGAGGCGATGCTGGCCGCCGGCGCGACCAGGGGGATCTCGCACGTCACGATCGCCTCGGTGGACCGCACGATGGACAGCCTCACCCGCAAGTTCAGGTAGCCCGCACACGTCCTGGCTCGCGTCGTCGCCGCGAGGCTCGCGCTGTGGCGCGAGCTCGGCGACCACAGGGTGAGCCAGGACGAGGAACGGCCCGGACCCCGCGCGGGGTCCGGGCCGCCGTGCGTCAGCGCCCTCAGGCCGGCAGCGAGGCCACGCCCTCCGGCAGGAACCGAGAGCCGGTCATCTTCTCGGAGACGCCCTCGCGGTCGAGGCGGGCAGAGATCCCGCCCAGCCAGAACGGCCACCCGGCGCCGAGGATCATGCACAGGTCGATGTCCTGCACCGGCTAGACGACGCGTGAGCAGCCGGTTGACCACGAACGCCGGGGCGTCGGCCACCAGCACCCACGACTTCTTCAGCTGCCTGCCGACCGCGAAGGCGGTGACCCGCGTGGCGTCGTCCGTCTGGTCGGCGCGTACGACGTCCAGCAGGGAGAGGACGGCGACCGGGTTGAAGAAGTGCGGACCGACCACCCGCTCCGGGTGCTCGAGCTTGGACGCCACCTCCGACACCGACAGCGCCGAAGTATCGGTCGCCAGCACGCACTCGGCGGAGACCACGGCCTCCACCTCGGCGAACACCTGCTGCTTGACCGACATCTCCTCGAAGACCGCCTCGATGACGAGGTCGGCGTCGGCGAAGACGTCGCGCCCCATGGCGAGCCTTCGGGCCGCACCGCTTCGAGTTCTGCATGGCTCTTGCGGCGCTCCTCGTGCTCACGCGGTTCTGCAGCCGCGCAAGAGCGGGAGGAACACCGCAAGAGCCTTGGTCGCCGGCTTCAGGCGCGGGTCAGCGCGTCGGTGAGCAGGTCGCGGGTCAGCTCGACCTGCCACTGCCGGGCGCCGCCGGCTCGCAGCGCCGCGGCCACCGTGTCGGCGTCCCGCGGCTCGGGCGGGGTCCACATCAGCCGACGCACGAGGTCGGGGGAGAGCAGGTTCTCGACCGGCAGGGAGTGCGTGGCGGCCAGCCCGGCCAGCCCGGCGCGGGCGGCCTGCAGCCGGGTGGCGGCGGCCGGGTCGCGGTCGGCCCAGCGGTTGACCGGCGGCGGGCCGTCCCCGGGCCTGTTCTGCGGCGGCAGCTCGGACTCCGGCAGCTCCCGGCCGCGGACCAGCGCCCCGAACCAGGTGCCGACCAGCTTCCGGTTGGCCCGCCCGCGGAAGACCGGCAGCTCCAGCAGCGCGGCCTCCGAGCGCGGGTCGGCCTGCACCGCCGAGACCATGGCGGCGTCCGGCAGGACCCGCCCCGGCGCGAGGTCGCGGCGGCGGGCCAGCTCGTCGCGGGCCTGCCACAGCGAGCGGAGCATGCCCAGCTGTCGCCGGTTGCGGAGCCCGTGCACGCCGGAGGTCCGCCGCCACGGGTCGGCCCTGGGCGCGGGCGGCCCGGCGGTGAGGATCGCCGCGAACTCCTGACGGGCCCACTCGGTCTTGCCCTGCTCCTCGAGGATGGCGGCCAGGGCGTCCCGCAGGTCGACGAGCACCTCGACGTCCAGTGCGGCGTAGACCAGCCACTCCTCGGGCAGCGGCCGGGTGCTCCAGTCGGCGGCGGAGTGGCCCTTCTGCAGCGCGAACCCGAGCAGCGACTCGACGACGGCGCCGAGACCCACCCGTGGCAGGCCGGCCAGCCGGGCGGCGAGCTCGGTGTCGAAGATGCGCGAGGGGACCAGCCCGATCTCGGCCAGGCACGGCAGGTCCTGGTTGGCCGCGTGCAGCACCCACTCGGTGTCGGCGATCGCTCCTTGCACCACCGACAGGTCCGGCAGCGGGATCGGGTCGACCAGGCCGGTACCCGCGCCGGCGCGGCGCAGTTGCACCAGGTAGGCCCGCTGGCCGTAGCGGTAGCCGGAGGCCCGCTCGGCGTCGACGGCGACCGGGCCGGTGCCGGCCGCCAGCGCCTCGGCGTACTCCACCAGCGCGGGAGAGGTCTCGATGACCGGCGGCAGCCCGTCGCGCGGGGTGATGAGCGGGACCGCGGGGGCAGCGTCCGGTTCGTCGTCCGGCGCCGGGAGGGGCTCGGTGCTCAGCGCAGATCCACCTTCTCGCCCGTCTCGACAGCGTGTACGGCACCGCACGGCTCCACGGCAGGGACCGCAGGAGGCCCCGGGGAGGGGCGGCCGGCGCGGGGATGTCGCGCACCCCCGGGACACCGATGTTAGAGAGTGCCGTTCCCGGAGGGCCCGGAGGGATCCAGCAACCGGACGCCCGGCGGCGGCAGTCCGGCCGCGCTGCCCAGCACGTCGAGCCAGGCGGTGAGGTGGCGGTCGAGCCGGGTGTCCTCCGCCGTCCAGGAGGCGCGGATCTCGACGTCGACCGAGTGCTCCGGTCCGGCGAGCTCGCCGAAGCGGGTCGACGCGGTCCGGGTGACCGTGCCGCCCAGCGCGTGGGAGGTGGCCCCGGCGTCGGCGAGGGCGTCGGTCAGCCAGCTCCAGGCCACCTCGGAGAACATGGCGTCGTCCACCATGTGCTCGTCGGTGGCGGCCGAGAGGTAGCCGACGCAGCGGGTGGTGCCCGCCCAGGACTCGTGGCCGGCGGGGTCGTGCAGCACGATGAACCGCCCGCTGGCGACCTCGACCTCCTCGTCGCCGTCGGTCTCGGTGACGAGGGCGCCGAGCGCGTGCGCGTAGGGCGCCAGCCGCTGCGGGGCGGGGATCGGCTCCAGGGCGATCTCCGGCCGGGCCGTCACGCCGGCCAGCGCCTCCAGGGCAGCGCGGAACTCCTCCGGGGGATCGCCGCCGGGACGGTCGCCGGCGCCGGGCCCGGCGCCGGCCAGGCTGGAAGGCTCCACGCTCGCAGGGTAGGTCGCCGGACCGCCCGGTGCCGCCGACGCGCCGCACGGGTTCTGGGAGGATCGAACGTCGTGACCGCCGCTGCCGATCCCGCGCCGATGCCCGCGTCCCCTCCCGCCGACTCGGACCTGGTCCGGGCCGCCCGCGGCCTGCCGGTGCGGCGCACGCCGGTGTGGTTCATGCGCCAGGCCGGCCGCTCGCTGCCGGAGTACCGGGCCCTGCGTGCCGGCACCCGGATGCTCGAAGCCTGTCAGGACCCCGACCTGGTCACCGAGATCACCCTGCAGCCGGTGCGCCGGCACGGGGTGGACGCCGCGATCCTCTTCTCCGACATCGTGCTGCCGCTGGTGGTGGCCGGCGTCGACATCGAGATCGAGCCCGGCGTCGGGCCGGTCGTGGCGCAGCCGGTGCGCACCGTCGCCGACGTCGACGCGCTGCCGCCCCTCGAGCCCGACCGGCTGGCGTTCCTGGCGACCGCGGTGCGCCGGCTGGTCGCCGAGCTGGGGGCCACGCCGCTGATCGGCTTCGCCGGTGCGCCGTTCACCCTGGCCACCTACCTGATCGAGGGCGGGCCCTCCAAGGAGCACGCCCGCACCAAGGCCTTCATGTACGCCGAGCCCGAGGCCTGGGGCCGGCTGCTCGACCGGCTGGCGATCTCCGCGGCCACGTTCCTGCGAACCCAGGTCGATGCCGGGGCCTCGGCGGTGCAGCTCTTCGACTCCTGGGCCGGGGTGCTGTCGGCCGCCGACTACGCCGAGCGGGTGCTGCCGCACTCGCGCGCCGTCTTCGACGCGCTCGGCTCGGGGCGGGCGGGGGAGGACGGGGTGCCGCGGATCCACTTCGGCGTCGGCACCGGCGAGCTGCTGCCGCTCGTCGGGGACGCCGGGGCCGACGTCGTGGGCGTCGACTGGCGGGTGCCCCTGGACGAGGCCGCCCGGCGCGTCGGGCCGCAGCGCTCGCTGCAGGGCAACCTCGACCCCGCCGTCCTGCTCGCCGACCGGGCCACCGTCGACCGCGAGGTGCGCCGGGTCGTCGAGCAGGGCCGGGCCGCGCGCGGGCACGTCTTCAACCTCGGCCACGGGGTGCTGCCCGAGACCGACCCCGGTGTGCTCACACACGTGGTCGAGCTGGTCCACGAGCTCACCTCGTGACCCGCCCAGCCCGCCCGCCGACCCGGTTCGTCGTCGTCGGGGCCGGGATCACCGGCCTGGCCGCCGCCTTCGAATGGCGGCGGCGGCGCCCGGACGACGAGGTCGTCGTCCTCGAGGCCGGCGACCGGGTCGGCGGCAAGCTGCACCGCGTCGAGCTGGCCGGACACTGGTACGACACCGGCCCCGAGGCGATGCTCGCGCGGGTGCCCGAGGCGGTGCGGCTGGTGGAGCGGCTCGGGCTGGCCGACCGGCTGGTCGCGCCGGCCACCACGCAGGCGGCGGTCGTGCTGCCCGACGGCCGGCACCCGCTGCCGGCCGGCACCGTGCTCGGCGTCCCGGCGTCGGCCGACGGGCTGGACGGCGTCCTCACCCCGGACGGCGTCGCCCGGGTGGCCGCCGAGACGCAGCTGCCTCCGCTGTCCCTGGACGGCGACGTCGCGGTGGGCGCCCTGCTGCGCGCGCGGCTCGGCGACGAGGTCGTCGACCGGCTCGTCGAGCCGCTGCTCGGCGGCGTCTACGCCGGGCGGGCCGACGAGCTCTCCCTGGCCGCGACGATGCCGCAGCTGGCCGCGCACCTGCCGGCCGCCGGTTCCGTGCTCGGCGCGGCGGCGGCGGCCCGCGACGCCGGCGCGCGCAGCCGGTTCGACGCCGACGGGCCGGTGTTCGTGACCGTCGCCGACGGCATCGGCGCGCTGCCCGACGCACTGGTGGCCGCCTCGGGCGCCGACGTCCGGCTGCGCACCCCGGCGCACGGCCTGGTCCGGACGGCGACCGGCTTCGAGCTCTCGGTCGGCCGGGCCAACGCGCCGGAGCGGCTGACCGCGGACGCCGTCCTGGTCGCGGCGCCGGCGCCCAAGGCCGCCCGGCTGCTGGCCGGGGTCGCCCCGGCGGCGGTCGAGCCGCTGCAGGGGATCCCGTACGCGTCGACGGCCGTGGTCGCGATGGCCTTCCCGGCGCAGGACGTCGCCCCGGGGTCCGGCCTGCTGGTGCCCCCGGTGACCGGCCGGCTGGTCAAGGGCGTCACCGTCTCGTCGCGGAAGTGGCCGCACCTGGCCGGCGAGCATCTCCTGGTGCGCTCGTCGGTGGGCCGGTTCCGCGCCGAGCACGAGCTGCAGCGCAGCGACGACGACCTCGCCGCGGCCGTGGTCGCCGACGTCACCGACCTGCTGCAGCTGTCCCGGCCGGAGCCGGTCGCCACCCGCGTCGTCCGCTGGGGCGGCGGGCTGCCGCAGTACCTGGTCGGACACCCGGCGCGCGTGGCGGCAGTGCGGACGGCGGTGGGTGCGGTGCCGGGGCTGGCGGTCGCCGGGGCGGCGTTCGGGGGCGTCGGCGTCCCGGCGTGCATCCGCGACGCGCAGCACGCCGTCGACGCGCTGTTCTGAAGAAGGACCCCCCTTCCCCCCACGCCTCGTAGGCTCGGCGCGGGACCTTGAAGGGCGGCCGTTTCAGCGTGGGACGGCCACCAGCGGCACCCGGTCGCGCCCGGGCAGGCAGGCGGACGCGGCGAGCACGAGCGCGACGGCGTCCTCGATCAGGCCGGCCTGCCAGTCCGGCATCCGGCCGGCCGCCCAGCGCCGCCAGCCGAGCCCGCCCCAGGAGCCTGCGGCCGTGCCGAGCGCGGCGGCGAGCACCGGGACCGCACCGTTGGCGCGTTCCCGCACGGCGAGGCGCGCGGCACCGGTGGTCGCGCCGAGGAAGCGCGGCGCCATCCCGCTCGCGGTCGTGCGGGTCGGCGTCGCCGGGTGCTTGTCGCCCGCCATCTCCGCCACCACGAGGCTGGCCCGCGTCGCCTTGGTGAACGCGCTGACCCCGCGGCGGGTGGTGAGCGCGGGCGCGGCCAGGCCGAGCGTGCCGCGGCTCCCCGAGGCCACGCCCAGCAGCAGCGAGCGCAGCGCCAGCCCGGCGCCGGCCGGGTTCCGCGACGTCCGGCGCTCCCGGGCGGTGGGGACGGTCTCGAGGACGGCCTGCACGCCGGCGCCGTAGGCCAGGTGGGACACCGCGTCGGTCGCCCAGTCCGCGGTGCTCCACGAGCGGGGGTCGCTGACGCCCAGCAGTGCTGCCGGGACGTCGGTGGCGGCCATCGCGGCGGCGCCGGCGACCACCGCGCCGACCGGGGGCGAGAAGCGCACTCCGGCGGACCGCATCACGCTCGCGGCGACGCCGGTGGCCAGTCCGTTGCCGATGCCGACCAGCGCGCCCCACGCCGTCCGCCGGTTCGCCCGTTCCTGGCCGCGGCCGGGGAGGTCGAGGCCGAGGCGGTCGGCCACGGCGTCCACCAGGCGATCGGGAACGGAGCTGGCCGGCCGGCCGCGGAAGACCATGTCGAGGTAGGAGGCGGCGTCGAGGGCGGTGGTGCCGACCGCGCCGGCCACCAGTCCGCGTGCGAGGGAGCCCATCATGTCCCGACCCTGCGGACCCGGCGTCCCGTCGGCAACCCGAGCCCGGTGGTGGCCGACGCCACGGTGGCACCCGGCATGGCCGTCCGCCGGTGGCTGTTGAGCCCCCAATGAGTTCCGTGCACCACTCCGACCGACCCGCCCGCTGCCTGCGCCACCACGTCTGGATGGCCGCCTGCGACGACTGCCGCGACGCGCACACCGTGGTCGTCCGGGACCGGCGCGCGGCGACCTCCGCGACCCGCTGAAAGAGGACCTCCCTGCCCCCCACCGCTCGCCAGCTCGCGCGGCGGGACCCTGCAGGGAGGCCGCCAGCGCGGGGGATGATGGGGTCATGAGCGAGGACCAGCGCAGCGTCGGCAAGCGGGCGAACGAGTTGAACGCGACCATCCGCTACACGATGTGGTCGGTGTTCCGGCTGGCCCGCCCGCTCGGTGACGGGCAGCGCAGCGCCGTCGCCGACGAGGCGCAGGGCCTCCTCGACGAGCTGGCCGGCAAGGACGTCGTCGTCCGCGGGACCTACGACGTGAGCGGCCTGCGGGCCGACGCCGACCTTCTGGTCTGGTGGCACGCCTCGACCCCCGAGGCGCTGCAGGAGGCCTACACCCGGTTGCGCCGCACGGCGCTGGGCCGGCACCTGGAGCCGGTGTGGTCGCAGATGGCCCTGCACCGGCCGGCGGAGTTCAACCGCAGCCACATCCCGGCCTTCCTGGCCGACGAGGAGCCGCGCCGCTACGTGTGCGTCTACCCGTTCGTGCGGTCCTACGAGTGGTACCTCCTGCCCGACGAGGAGCGCCGGGCGATGCTCGCCGAACACGGCCGGATGGCCCGCGGCTTCCCCGACGTCCGGGCCAACACGGTCGCGTCGTTCGCGCTCGGGGACTACGAGTGGATGCTGGCCTTCGAGGCCGACGAGCTGCACCGCATCGTCGACCTCATGCGCGAACTGCGAGCCTCCACCGCGCGGAGGCACGTGCGCGAGGAGGTGCCGTTCTACACCGGCGTCCGCAAGCCCGTCGTGGAGCTCGTCGCCGACCTGCCCTGACCGGAGTCGCTCGAGTGCGGAAACCGCACTCGAGCGACTCCGCTTCAGCCCTGGGCGGGCTGGAGGCGAATCGAGACCGAGTTGATGCAGTAGCGGTCGCCGGTCGGGGTCTGCGGAGCGTCGTCGAAGAGGTGGCCGAGGTGGCTGTGGCAGGTGCCGCAGAGAACCTCGGTGCGGACCATGCCGAAGCTGCGGTCCTCACGGAGGACGACGTTGTCCGCGGCCGAGGCCTCGTAGAACGACGGCCAGCCGCAGTGCGAGTCGAACTTGGTCTGCGACCGGAAGAGCTCCGCCCCGCAGGCCCGGCAGGCGTAGACGCCCTCGGTCTTGGTGTCGACGTACTCACCGGTCCAGGGCCGCTCGGTGCCGGCCTGGCGGAGGACGGCGTACTCCTCCGGCGAGAGCTGCGCCCGCCACTCGGCGTCGCTCTTGGTGACCTTCGGCTGGTTCTGCGCGGACGTCGTCATGCACCCAACGGTACGAGGCCCACGCCAGTCCGCTCAGCGTCCCAGCCCGGCCTCGCGCGCCCGCACGATCGCCTGGGCCCGGTCGGTGACCTGCAGCTTCGTGAGCACGTTGGACACGTTGTTTCGGACGGTCTTCGGCGACAGGTAGAGCGCTGCGGCGATCTGCGCCGCCGGTCAACATCCCGCTCGCGCAGGCGCTGCCGGCTCTGTCGCCCTACGTCGCCGCCGGTCACCTGCTCGTCGGCTACGCGATGCTCGGCGTCGTCCTGGTCCTGCGGCCCGAGCTCACCGGGGCTCGCGACTCAGGCCCTTTCCTCCTCACCCTTCGCGAGCTCAGGATGGGCCCCTGGAAGGGGGCCGTTCCATCGCCTCACCAGGCGCCCCGCCAGCCCCTGACCCGGGTGGCGGGGCGTCGTCGTGCGCGGCGGAGACTGGACCGGTGAGCTCGCTGGAGACCCCGCTGCCCGACGTCTGGTTCACCCGCGACCTCCCGGTGCTGCGGGCCATCGCGCGGCTGGTCGACGGACCGGAGTACGGGGGCAACCCGTACCTCGGACAGGTGGTGCCGGCGAGCGGGCTGCCCAAGCCGGAGGTGGCCGCCGCAGCGCGGGCGCTGGTGTCCGCGGGCTACGTCGAGGCGCTGACCAACTACGCGGGCGAGATCGTGCGGTTCACCGGCGTCTCGCCGGAGGCCCGGCGACTGGCCGGGCTCTGGCCGACGCCGCAGGGGGAGTGGGACCGGCTGGTCGAGCAGCTCACCGCCCGGGCGGAGAACGCGGCGACCGACGTCGAACGGGCCCGGTGGCGGGCCTTCGCAGATGCTGCGACGGCGGTGGGGCCGGACGACGGTGCGCTGCTCATGTCGGCGCTCATCGGCGGATACGTGCCGCGGGCGCGCTGAGCGCCCGACAACGGCAGCGCCCCCGCCCGGCTGAGCCGGACGGGGGCGCTGTGCGCTGATCAGGGGATCAGAGCGGGTTGACGTTCGCCGCCTGCGGGCCCTTCTGGCCCTGCTCGATGTCGAACGAGATCCGCTGGCCTTCGTCGAGCGAGCGGTACCCGCTGGTCTGGATGGCCGAGTAGTGGACGAACACGTCCGGTCCGCCGCCGTCAGGGGTGGCGAAGCCGAACCCCTTCTCCGCGTTGAACCACTTGACAGTTCCTTCGGGCATTGCTCGCTCCTAGCTGAGGTGGTGCATCGGGGTCCTGCCATAGCGCAGGGCCTTCCCGACGGAGACGACCATAGTCGCCGGTCGGCGTCCGCGGGGCGCCGGGGAGGGCGCGCCCGATCTTGCGGAGATCGTGCGGCTCCCTCGTCGGCGCCCTGCGGAGCGGACCGGACCGTCGTCTGCGCCGGGAGGGACCCGGCATCGACGAGGAACGGACTCCCGCCATGGCCACCACCGCCGCGCTGCCCACCGCCCCGATCGTCCTGTGCGACGTCGAGGACCTCGCCGAGGCCGACCTCGAGGCCGACCTGGCCGAGCGGCTGGAACTGGCCGGATGGGTGTGGCTGCGCTCGGACGGCGCGGGGGCCGCGCCCGACGAGGTCGGGCGGCTGGTCTCCGGCACCGGTCCGCGGCCCGGGTCCGCCGACGCCGTGTCGTTGGCCTGGGCCATCCGCCGCGGCGGCGCGGCGGCGGCCGCGGTGCACGACCTGGGGCTCAAGGCCGCGATCCTCGCCGGCTGATCCCTCCGCGCGCAGCCGAGCTGCGCCTCGATCGGCCGGTCCGCTGCCACGCTCATCAACGCGTGTCGACGCCCTCGCGGGTCCGTGAACAGGGCCTTGGCCTGCGGATTCGTGTTGTCCGGCCTGTCTCCGCGCGGTCTCGTCCGTGCAGGCGTCCGACGTCCGGGAGGTGTCGTGGCGGGGTTGTCGTCGGCGCTCGACGAGCTGACCGGCGACGACCTGAGCTCGGTGTGCGGCCCGCAGCTGCGCGACCGCCTGCGCGGCCCGGTGGTGGCGCAGAGCCGGCTGGCCGCCGAGGTCGCCCCGGGTGGTGCGCGCCGGGCGGGTGGCCGAGCACCTGCCGGCTGCGGCGGACCCCGACTCGACGCAGCAGCCTGGGGTCGCCGCACGCCTCGATCCCGGTGATCAGAGCAACCGACCGGACTCCTCGGGAAAGGGACGGCCGTGGGAGGGGACGGCGTAGTCGGCGTCCGTCCGCGGCACCGGGCGCCAGGACGTGCCGGCCGGCAGCGCCAACGGCTCCGGCCGCCACGAGGTGACGGTGATCGGCGTCTGCTCGTCCCAGGACTCCTCGGTGAGCCGGGTCCGCTCCTCCTGCCACGCCTGCACCGAGCGGCGCCAGCGCCGGCCGCCGACGTCGAGTCCGACGAGGACGGCGATGCCGACGGCCACGGTCAGGCAGGCGTTGGCCACCGCGGTGGCGACGTCCAGCGCCGTCAGCTGCGGCCAGCCGACCGCCTCGATCTGGGCGCCGACGATCTCGACGACGACGTACAGCACGCCGTACACCAAGAGCGAGACCCGCACCCCTGCACCTCCGTCGTGGACCGGACGTCCTCTCAACGGCAGGTCCGTGGCAGAGGCGATGGGCGCGCCCCCGCCGCTCACCCGTCCGGGTGACGGCTCGGGTCTGCAGCACCTCGTTCCGCGACCGCACCGACCGGGTGGCGACCACACCGTTGACCACGGACGGGTCCCCGGCGGTCACCTTCTGGGCCGCCTCCCTCATGGTGGACAACGGTCCGTCGAAGGCGCCGATCATGGCCAGGTCCCCGCGCCGTGCGAACTCACGCCCTGCGTCGCGCGTCTTGCGAGTCTCTTGCGGATCCGTCGCGGATCCGTTGTGGCTGGTCGGCGAGCGTGGGACCTGCCGGGACGTCCCCGCGTGGTGGAGAGGAAACAGCGACGTGCGCTCAGCAGCAACGGACCTCTGGCGGGCGGGGGTCGTCCTCGCCGTCGCAGTCGCCCTGGTGATGGGCGCTGCGCTGTCGGCGTCGGCCTCGTTCGTCAGTCAGCGCACCGTCGCCCTCGAGGTCTCCAGCGCGACCGTCCAGGCGCCCGGCAACGTGACGACGGCGGGCAGCTGGTGCTGGTGGTCGACGTTCGGCGTGCAGCTGTCCTGGACGCCCAGCTCGTCGCCGGGCGTCAGCGGCTACACCGTCAGGGTCCACCGCGAGGGCGGCACGTCGAGCATCGTCGCGACCGTGGGGCGCGAGGCGACCAGCTTCAGCGGCGTCTACTGGGGCGGTCGCCAGGAACACCGGTTCACCGTCACCACAGAGACCACCTACGGGTGGACCGCCGTGTCCCCGCAGACCTCGCCCGTCCGCTGCTGACCCGGCGACCGACTCAGCCGGCGGCGGGCTTGCGGGCGCGGCTGGGCTGCACCCGCATCGGCTCGCCCGGCATCTTCGGGTAGTCCGGCGGATACGGCATGTCACCGAGGCCCTGGTCCTCCGCCTGGCGGTCGGCCAGCTCGAGCAGCGGCTCGATGCCGAAGGCGTGGTCGGCGAGCCCGGCGTGCTTGTCACCCACCTCGCGGAACCGCGCCGGCATGGTCAGGACGTCGAAGTCCTCGGGCCGGACATCGGGCAGCTCGTCCCAGTCGACCGGGGCCGACACCGGCGCGTGCGGCCGGGGCCGGATCGAGTACGCCGAGGCGATCGTGCGGTCCCGGGCCATCTGGTTGTAGTCGATGAAGATCTTCTCCCCGCGCTCCTCCTTCCACCACGACATCGTCACGCGGTCGGGCAGCCGCCGCTCCAGCTCGCGGCCGAACGCGATGACCGCCCGGCGTACCTCGGGGAACGTCCAGCGCGGCTGGATCGGCACGTAGACGTGCACGCCGCGGCCACCGGAGGTCTTCGGCCACCCCTGCATGCCGAACTCCGCCAGCAGCTCCCGGACGTGCGGCGCCACCTCCACGGCGTCGGCGAAGTCGGTGCCCGGCTGCGGGTCCAGGTCGATGCGGATCTGGTCCGGCGACTCGACGTCGCCCTTCGACACCGGCCACGGGTGGAAGGTCAGCGTCCCCAGGTTGGCGCACCAGGCGACGACGGCGACCGAGTCCGGCGCGATCTCGTCCGCCGTCCGCCCGCTGGGGAAGGTAATGTGCGCCGTCGACACCCAGTCGGGGGCGTTCTTGGGCACCCGCTTCTGGTAGAAGGCGTCGCCGGTGTTGTCCACCCGCGTCGACAGCCGCGCCCCCTCGAACACCCCGCCCGGCCAGCGCTCCAGCGTCGTCGGCCGGTCCCGCAGCGCGCCCAGGATGCCGCCGCCGACCGCGACGAAGTACTCGACGACGTCGATCTTGCGGATGCCGCGCTCGGCGAAGTACGGCTTCTCCGGGTTGGAGACCCGCACCTCGTACCCGTCGATCTCGAGGACGACGGCGTCCTTTGCCGACGCCATCACCGACCGGACCCGTCTCGCCAGCTCATCCGGCGCACGCTAGGCGCTCAGGCCGGGCACGTCAGCCCGTCCTGCGGCACCACCAGGTCGATCAGGTAGGCGTTGACCGCGGCGTTGACGCAGTCGGTCTTGGGGTAGGCGGTGTGCCCCTGCCCCTGCCAGGTCAGCAGGACGCCGGAGGCGAGGTCCTCGGTCATGTCCACCGCGCCGGACAGCGGGGTGACCGGGTCGCCGGCGTTGCCTATGACCAGGATCGGCGCGGCGCCCTCGGCGTCCCGCTCGGGCACGGGAGTGCGGTCGGCCTCCCACACCGAGCAGGTGTGCAGCCCCACGGCCGAGCCCGCGCCGAACAGCGGGTAGCGCTGCCCCCACTCGGCGGCGAGGGCGCGGATCTCCTCCTCGGGCACCGCCGTGGCCGGGTCGGTGTCGGCGCAGCTGATCGCCAGGTTGGCGTCGATGAGGTTGGTGTAGGTCCCGTCCGGCAGCCGGCCGAAGTAGGCGTCGGCCAGCGAGAAGATCCCCTGCGCATCGCCGTTCCGGGCGGCGGCCAGGGCCTGTGTCAGCTGCGGCCAGCGGCCGGTGTCGTACAGGGCGTGCAGGACGGCGGTCATGACCACGCCCGGCGTCGCCTGGCGCGTCTCACCGGGCAGCGCGCTCGGGATCGGGGTCGCCGCGGCCTGGGCCAGCAGGTCCTCGAGGAAGCGACGCGGCTCGGGGCCGAGGGGGCAGCCGGAGACGAGGGCCACGCAGTCGGCCGCGAAGGCGTCGAAGCTGGCCTCGAGGGAAGCGGCCTGCTGCTCGGCCTCGGCGCGGGGGTCGTCGTCCGGGTCGACGGCGGCGTCGAGCACCAGAGCCCGCACCCGGTCGGGGAACAGCTCGGCGTAGGTGGACCCCAGGGTGGTGCCGTACGAGTAGCCGAGGTAGGTCAGCTGTTCGTCACCGAGCGACTGGCGCAGCAGGTCCATGTCCCGCGCGGTGTCGACGGTGTTGAAGGTGCCCAGCGCGTCGCCGTACTCCTCGGCGCAGCCGTCGGCGACCTCCTGCTGGAGCGCGAACGCCTCGTCGACCTGGGCCTCGGTGACCGGGCGCGGCTCGGCGGCGATCACCCGGTCCTTGAGGTCGGCCGGGATGCACTCCACCGGCGTCGACAGCCCCACCCCGCGCGGATCGAAGCCGACCACGTCGAAGCGGCGGAGCACGTCCTCGGGCAGGGACAGCGCCTGACCGATCGCGGCGTCGGCGCCCGACGCCCCCGGCCCGCCGGGGTTGACCACCAGCGACCCGATCCGGTCGGTCTGGCCGGCCAGCCGCGCGCGGACCAGGAAGAGCGGGAGCGTCGCGCCCTGCGGCTCGTCGTAGCTGATCGGCACCTCGGTGCGGCCGCACTCGAAGGTCAGGTCCCGTTCGCTGCCCGGGCTGCCGGCGATCAGCGGCTGGATCTGGTCGTCACACGGGGTCCAGGCGATCTCGGCGGCCTCCGGCTCGGCCGGCGTCGACGAGGCCGCCGCCGACGACTCCGCGGCCGTGTCGTCGGTGGAGGAGGTGCAACCGGTGACCGCCAGGAGCAGGCCGGAGGCAGCGGCGACCAGGCCGCGGGACAGGCGCATGGGTCACGAGGGTATGAGCCGAATCCGGAGCGTGCCGGTACGGGCCTCGACCGGGTGACACACCCCTCAGTGAGCGGCGCGGCTGTGCGCTCATCGTGGTCTCACGGTGGGGGGGGGGGGGAGACCACGATGAGCGCACGATCACGTCCGCAGTGGCTTCACCGGCGATGGTCGTGGTCAGGGCCCCTAGCCGGCGAGGACCTCCGCCAGGTCGTAGCGCACCGGGACCTCCAGCTGGTCGTAGGTGCAGCTTCGCGGCTCACGGTCGGGTCGCCAGCGGAGGAACTGGCCGGTGTGCCGCAGCCGGCGTCCCTCGAGCTGGTCGTACTTGATCTCCACGACCAGGTCGGGTCGCAGCGGCACCCAGGAGAGGTCCTTGCCGGCGTTCCAGCGGCTCTGCGCGCCCGGCATCCGGTGCTCCTCGCCGTTGTCGCCGTTGACGGTCTGCGCGTTGGCCCAGTCCTGCCACGGGTGCCCGTCGAGCGCCTCCTCCCGGTACGGAGCCAGCTCCTCGACCAGCTCGGCCCGCCGGGCCATCGGGAAGGACGCCGCGACGCCGATGTGCTGCAGGTCCCCGGTGGCGTCGTAGAGGCCGAGCAGCAGCGACCCGACGACCGGCCCGCTCTTGTGCCAGCGGAAGCCGGCGACCACGCAGTCGGCGGTGCGGGTGTGCTTGACCTTGGTCATCAGCCGCTGGTCGGGGCCGTAGAGCAGCTCGGCGGGCTTGGCGACGACGCCGTCCAATCCGGCGCCCTCGAACTCCTGGAACCAGCGCTGGGCGGTGTCGGCGTCCTGGGTGATCGCCGTGACGTGCACCGAGTCGGTGCCGGTGACCACCTCGCGCAGCCGCGCCTGGCGCTCCGCGAACGGCACCTCGAGCAGCGACTCGTCGCCCACCGCCAGCAGGTCGAAGGCGACGAAGGACGCCGGAGTCTGCTCGGCGAGGAGGGTGATGCGGGATGCCGCCGGGTGGATGCGCTGCAGCAGCGCCTCGAAGTGCAGCCGGTCACCGCGGGGGACGACGATCTCGCCGTCGACCACGCAGCGCTCCGGCAGCGCCGCCTTGACCGCCGCGACCACCTCGGGGAAGTAGCGGGTGAGCGGGCGCTCGTTGCGGCTGCCCAGCTCCACCTCGTCGCCGTCCCGGAAGACGATGCAGCGGAAGCCGTCCCACTTCGGCTCGTAGAACATGCCCTCGGCGGTGGGCACCTTGGTCACGGCCTTGGCCAGCATCGGCTTCACCGGCGGCAGCACGGGCAGGTCCATGCCGGCCAGTCAAGCAGCCGGCGCCGACGACGTCCTGCCGGTCGGTGTCACGGCCCTCCAGCCTCCTGCACGTCGACCACTCCGGGAACGGGGACGGTGCCGGAGAACTGGTTCCGCATCGCGTCCACGCCGACCTGCGGGTGCGCCCGGTCGACCAGGAACTGCCGCTGCTCGCGCTTGCGCGCCGTGTCCAGGCCCATCGTCTCGTCGCGGTCGCGCTTCAGGGCCTCGTCGCACTCGCCCTCGCGGTTGAACGACCACATGAGCGCCGGATCGCCGAGGGGGAGCCGGTCGCCGGGCTGCCCGCCGTGGCGGCCGGTGTGCCAGGTGTGCCACGTCTTGCCGTAGCTGTTCATCAGCTGTGCCAGGAACGCCTGCTCCGCCACGTCGGGCAGCCCGGGTGCGCACAGCTGTCCGGAGAGGATCTCGAAGTCGTGCGGATGCCAGTACGGCCGCTCGTCGTCGGGCAGGGTGCCGAACAGCCGCTCCGAGACCATGTACTCGATCCCGATGAGGTTCGCGTCCCGGGTGTTGCCGTCGAAGAGGACGCACTGCAGCAGGTCGTCGTTGACCACCCGGCAGTAGTGGTGGGCCTCCATCTGCATGTCCGGCCGGTCCTTGGCGCAGTGGAAGCCGACCACGTAGACGTCGAAGCCCTTCAGGGGCGTCGCCTCCTGCAGCAGGCGGGCGCCCTGCTCGAGCGCGGCCAGCCACGCGCCCTTCCCCTCGCCGGCCGGTGCGACCGGGCTGTGTCGTTCGCGGATCGCCGGGTTCATGCGCTCACTCCCCTCGTCGGGTGGTTCCGCTGCGGCTACCCCGCGGGAAGAAGCGGACACGTGAGGGCGTCGGCGGCCGAATAGACTAGCTGACATGACTACGTCGGTCGGGGTGCACGAGGCCAAGACGCACCTGTCGCGGCTGCTGGAGAAGGTGGCCGCCGGCGAGGAAATCGAGATCACCAACCGCGGGAAGGTGGTGGCCCGGCTGGTGGGGCCGGCGCGGCGGACGCCGAACTTCGACTTCGACCGCGGCAACGTCTGGATCGCCGACGACTTCGACGAGCCGCTACCCGAGGAGCTGCAGCGAGCGTTCGAGGGAGAGGAGTGAAGGTTCTCCTCGACACGCATGTCGCTGTGTGGGCAACTCACCAGTCCGTCCGGCTCGGCGCGAGCAGGGAGCTTCTCGTGGATGCCGACCAGCGGCTGCTGTCCGCGGTCTGCGTCTGGGAGCTGGCGATCAAGCAGCGCCTGGGCAAGCTGTCCGTGGGTCCCGACGTCCGGACCTGGACCCGACGGGTGACGAGCGAGCTTGCGCTGGACCACTTGGCCGTCACCGCGGAGCACGCCGCGGCGGTCGAGCACCTGCCCGACGTGCACCGCGACCCGTTCGACCGGCTCCTCGTCGCCCAGGCGGTCGCCGAGGGCGCGGTGCTCCTGACGGCGGACGACCGGCTCACCGGCTACGGGGACGTGGTCCGCCTGGTCGGCTGAGGACGGGGCCGCGGGTCCGGAGCCCTCAGCGGGCGGCGCAAGGCAGGTAACGGGCGAAGAGCATGCCGTCCTCCTCGAGCAGCTGGGTCAGCTGCAGCGGGACGACGTCGGCCAGCGGCTCCCGCAGCAGCGGGATCTCGCCGCTGCCCACCAGCGCCGGCGCGATGGAGAGGTCGAACTCGTCCAGCCCCGCCCGCAGCGTCGCGTGCAGCAACTGCGGGCCGCCTTCGCAGGTGACCTGTGCCAGACCTGCCCCGGCGAGCCGCGCACGGGCCAGCGGCAGGTCGACGTCGTCGTCCCCGCACACCAGCACCTCGACGCCGACCGCGGCGAGCGCGGCCCGACGGCCGGCGTCGGCGGACGCGCAGGTCACCAGGATCGTGCGCGAGGCCCCGCCGGTCGCCAGCTCGCTGGCCGGATCCAGCGAGGCCCGGCGGGAGACGACGGCGATCGGCGCGGTGGGCGGCCGGCCGATCGACATCCGCAGGCGCCCGAGCGGACTGTCCGCACGCATGGGCCGGTATCCCTCGGCGGCCGCCGTCCCGGCGCCGACCAGGACGACGTCGGCCAGCGCGCGCAGCACCCGGAACACCCGCAGGTCCCCGGGTGCCTGCAGACCCCTGCTGCGCCCCGCCACCGTGGTGGCGCCGTCGAGCGAGGCGAGGAAATTGACCCGCAGCCAGGACCCGGAGGGTGGCCGGTAGGCCTCGACGAGCGCGGCGTCGTCGAGATCGGCTGGCGGTCCGGGCAGCAGCCGCCGCACGTCAGGCGGTGGTGAGCACGACCGCGCTCTCGGCCGGCACCGTCACCGTCGGGCCCGCCAGCTCCGGCTCGTCGCCGGTCGCGAACAGGACGCCGGTCGCCTCCCGGTCCAGCGGTACCTCGCGCGGGGCGTGGGCGAGGTTGGCGACCACCCGCAGTGCGCCGCGGCGCACGACCAGCCAGCGCTGCTCGTCGTCCCAGCTGACCTCGACCCTCGACAGGTCGGGGTCGACCAGGTCCGGCTCGGCGTGCCGCAGCGCCAGCAGGGAACGGTGGACGGCGAGCAGCGTCCGGTGCGGCTCGCGCTCCGGCTCGCTCCAGTCCAGCTTCGACCGGGTGAAGGTCGCCGGGTCCTGCGGGTCGGGCACCTCGTCGGCGTCCCACCCGTGCTCGGCGAACTCGCCGATCCGGCCCTCGGCGGTCGCCTTGCCCAGCTCGGGCTCCGGATGGCTGGTGAAGAACTGCCAGGGCGTCGAGGCCCCCCACTCCTCGCCCATGAAGAGCATGGGCGTGAACGGGCTGGTCAGGACCAGGGTTGCGCCGACGGCGAGCAGACCGGGGGAGAGGGACGCCGAGATGCGGTCGCCCACCGCCCGGTTGCCGATCTGGTCGTGGTCCTGCAGGTAGCCGAGGAACTTCCAGCCGGGCAGCAGCGCGGTGTCGACCGGCCGGCCGTGGTGCCGGCGCCGGAAGCTCGACCACGCCCCGTCGTGGAAGAAGGCGCCGGTCAGCGTCTTGGCCAGCCCGGCCAGCCCGGCGGCGGCGAAGTCGCCGTAGTAGCCCTGCCCCTCCCCGGTGAGGACGGCGTGCAGCGCGTGGTGGAAGTCGTCGCTCCACTGCGCGTGGATCCCCGTGCCGCCGGCCACGCGGGGGGTGACCATCCGCGGGTCGTTGAGGTCGCTCTCCGCGATGAGCGTCAGCGGGCGGCCCACCGCGACGGAGAGCCGGTCGACCTCCTGGGCCATCTCCTCGAGCACGTGCGTGGCGCGCTCGTCGACCAGCGCGTGGACGGCGTCCAGCCGCAGCCCGTCGACGTGCATGTCGCGCAGCCACATCAGTGCGTTGTCGATGACGTAGCGCCGCACCTCGTCGGAGTCCGGGCCCGACAGGTTGACCGAGCTGCCCCAGGTGTTGGCGCCGCCCTCGCTGAAGATCGGCATGAACAGCGGCAGGTAGTTCCCCGACGGGCCGAGGTGGTTGTAGACGACGTCCTGGATGACGCCCAGGCCGCGCTGGTGGCAGGCGTCGACGAAGCGCTGGTAGCCCGCCGGGCCGCCGTACTGCTCCTGCACCGTGTACCAGAGGACGCCGTCGTAGCCCCAGTTGTGCGTGCCGTTGAAGCCGTTGACCGGCAGCAGCTCGACGAAGTCGACACCGAGGTCGACCAGGTGGTCGAGCTTCCCGATCGCGGCGTCCAGGGTGCCCTCGGAGGTGAAGGTGCCGACGTGCAGCTCGTAGACCACGCCACCGGCCAGCGGCCGCCCGGTCCACGCGCCGTCACCCCACGCGTAGGACGCCGGGTCGTAGCGACGGGAGAGCCCGTGCACGCCCTCGGGCTGGCGGCGCGAGCGCGGGTCCGGCCGGGGAGTGTCATCGTCGCCGAGCAGGAAGCCGTAGTCGGCCTCCGGGCCGGCCTCGACCTCGGCCCGCCACCAGCCGCCCGCCTCCCGGCGCATCTCGTGCACCGACCCGTCGACCTGCAGCCGGACCCGTTCCGGGACCGGCGCCCAGACGGCGAACTCGACGGCAGCGGACATGCAGAGGCCTCCAGAGGTCGGGCGGGATGTCCCGGGAGGTGATGCCCGCGGGAACGGCCGCCAACCACGCGATCACGGCGACCGGCGTCGCATCCGGTGGCCGGAGCGCGTGCGGAGGAGCCGGCCACCGGCAGCCGGGGAAAGGGCTCCCCCGGCTGCCGTGCGGAACTCAGGGCAGCCGCAGCACCTGGCCGACGTAGATCCGGTCAGGGTTGCTGATCTGCTCGTCGTTGGCCGCGTACAGCGCCCGCCAGCCGCCCGCGACGCCGTGCTCCCGGGCGATCTCCGACAGCGTGTCTCCGGACCGGACGGTGTGGGTCGCCCCACCGGCGGCCTCGGCGACCGGGGCCGGAGCGGGTGCCGGAGCCGGAGCAGGTGCCGGAGCCGGAGCAGGTGCCGGAGCCGGAGCCGGAGCAGGTGCCGCGGCCGGGGCCGAGCCCCACACGGGGGCGTCCGGGTCCAGGCTCCTGCCGCAGTTCGGCCAGGCGCCCGGGCCTTGGCCGTCGAGCGTGCGCTCGGCGACGGCGATCTGCTCGGCCTTGCTGGCCAGGTGGGCGTTGGGCGCGTACTCGTGCCCACCGAAGGCGGCCCAGGTGCTGGGGCTGAACTGCAGGCCGCCGTAGTAGCCGTTGCCGGTGTTGATGCTCCAGTTGCCGCTGGACTCGCACTGGGCGACGGCGTCCCAGTCGTTCGGCGTGGCCGCCGATGCCGGGGCGGCGAGAACCCCGAGCGAGGCGGCCGCGGCGCCGGCGGTGAGGGCGGTCCTCCGGGCCAGTCGCCTCGCGCGCTGGGCCTTCGCGGCGCGGTGGCCGCCGATGGGGGACGTGGACGTGGACGAGCGCATGGGTACTCCCGATCCGCCGCCTGTGGGGTGAGCTGTCGGGTTCGGGGCGATCGGTGCCCCGGCCGTGCGCACACGGCTTCACCCCGAGGCGCCCGGCGGGACCGGCCGGGCACCGAGGTGGGTCCCCCACCCCCGTCCTGGCTGTGCAGGAGGTACGGAGGCCGACGGACGGGGTTCGGCGGATCGGCTCCGGCACCCGGTCTCGGACGGGGGTGCCGGGTCAAGGTAACGGGCAGGTCACGACGAGGCATCTCCCGTCCCGGGAGGCAACCCGGGTGACACGGGAGGCCGCCGGAACCGGGTCGGGCGGAACCGCTGGTCACGTCCCCGCGGGATCGGCGCACCCGCGGGAACGTGACGTGCATCTCACTTCGGCTCCCTGCAGGGTCCCGCCGCGAGCTTGCGAGTGGTGGAGGGCAGGGAGTCCTTCTTCAGTTCCGGACGAGCAGCGCGACCGGGAGCCGCTCGAGCACCGGGGCGAGCGGCAGACCGGCGGCATCGGAGACGTAGCGACCGCCGGTGAGCAGGTCCTGCCACGAGCCGTTGGGCAGTGGCAGCGCGGTGTCGCCCCACCCGCCGGCGCCGGCGAGCCCGACCGGCAGCCGGGTGGCCACCGTCACCGCGCCGCCCTGCTCACCGGACCCCCGGTCGTAGGCGACCACGTGGCCCGCCGCCGACCCGGTCGCCGTCACCGGCTCGTACCCGGCGAACCACTCCGGGTGCTCGCGACGGGCCCGCAGCGTGCGGGACACCACCAGCAGCTTGGCCGCACCGGTCTCGTCGACCGTCGGCACCTCACCGGCCTCCAGCTGCGCCAGCAGCCGGCGGCGCAGCGCGTAGTCCACCGGGCGGCGGTTGTCCGGGTCGACGAGGGATAGGTCCCACAGCTCGGTGCCCTGGTAGACGTCGGGGACGCCGGGCATCGTCAGTTGCAGCAGCTTCTGCGACAGCGAGTTGGACCGGCCGGACGGCGCGATCCGGGCGACGAACCGCTCGATCGCCGCGTTCGTCCGCGCGTCGTCGAACGCGGCGTCGACGAGCGCGTGCAGCCGGGCCTCGAACTCCTCGTCGACGTCGGTCCAGGTCGTCGACGTCCCCGCCTCGCGGGCCGCCTTCTCCGCGTACCCGTGCGCCCGCTCGCGGGACAGCGGCCAGGCGCCGACCAGGTTCTGCCAGACGAGGTGGGCCATCGGCGGGTCGCCCAGCGGGTGCCGGTCGAGCAGCTCGCGCACCAGCTGCGCCCACTCGGTGGGCAGCTCGGCGAGCACCGCCAGCCGGGCCCGCACGTCCTCGCTGCGCTTGGTGTCGTGCGTGGTCAGCGCCGTCATCGACTCCGGCTTGCGCTCCACCCGGCGCCGCTGCGCCTCGTGGAACTCGTCGACGGTGACACCGAACCGGGCCGGATCGCCGCCGACCTCGTTGAGCGCCACGAACCGCGCCCACCGGTAGTAGGCGCTGTCCTCCACACCCTTGGCCATGACCGGGCCGCTGGTCTGCTCGAAGCGGGTCGCCGCCTCGGTGCCGGCCTGCGACAGCACCGGGTGCAGCGCGTCCAGGGCGGCGGTGAGGTCGGGACGGCGCTCCCGGACGGCGGCCACGGTGGCGTCCAGGTGCTCCCGGCCGTCGGGCAGGTAGGTGCGGTAGACCGGGAAGCTCGCGAGCAGCTCGGCCAGCGCCTCCTCCTGCGTCCCGGTGTCGACTGCGGCAATGCCCGCCCCCCCGAGCTCACCGATGACCCGCACCAGCCGGGCCACCTCCGAACCGAGGATCCCGTCGGTCACCTCGCGCTTGCAGGCGCGCACCAGCTCGGCGTAGTCGACCGGCCGGCCGGACAGCTCGGTGTCGAGCGCGGTGAGGGCCGCCTCGCCGGCCGGGTCGACCAGGACGTCGTCGACCTCGGCGAGCGCGTCGTAGCCCGTCGTCCCCGCGGTCGCCCAGCTCTCCGGCAGGTCCTCCCCGGGCTCGAGGATCTTCTCCACCACGGTCCACCGGCCGCCGGAGGCTTCGGCCAGCCGGTCGAGGTAGCCCTTGGGGTCGGCCAGACCGTCCGGGTGGTCGATCCGCAGCCCGTCGACCGCGCCGTCCTCGACGAGCCGCAGCACCAGGTCATGGGTGGCGCGGAAGACCTCCGGGTCCTCCGCCCGCAGCCCGGCCAGGGTGTTGATCGCGAAGAACCGCCGGTAGTTGAGGTCGCGGTCGGCCCGCCGCCAGTCGACCAGCTCGTAGTGCTGCCGGTCGTGCACCTCCTGCGGCGTCCCCTCTTCGGTGCCCGGTGCGATGGGGAAGCGGTTGTCGTAGTACCGCAGCTCGCCGTCCACCAGCTCGAGCTTCTCGACGTCGTCCGCGGAGCCCAGGACGGGGATGCGCACCCGGCCGTCGCCGAACTCCCAGTCGATGTCGAACGCCGCGGCGTGGGCGCTGTCCCGCCCGTGCTGCAGCACGTCCCACCACCAGGGCGCCTCGGCCGGGTCGGCGACCCCCATGTGGTTGGGCACCAGGTCGAGCACCAGGCCCAGCCCGTGCTCGTGCAGCGCCGCGACCAGCCGGTCGAACCCGGCCTGCCCGCCCCGCGACTCGTCGATGTGCGCGTGGTCGACGGTGTCGTAGCCGTGCGTGCTCCCCGACGCCGACCGCAGCAGGGGCGAGGCGTAGGCGTGGCTGACCCCGAGGTCGGCCAGGTAGCCGGCCACGGCGGCGGCGTCGTCCAGGGAGAAGTCGGCGCTGACCTGCAGCCGGTAGGTCGCGGTGGGGACGTCGCGACGGCGGGCTCGCCCGTCGCTCTGCGGCTCACCCGTCCCCTCGTCCCCGCGCCCCGTGGACCCGGTCGTCGACCCGTCCTCGGTCCCCGTGGTCCCGCTCACGCTCACGACCGGCCCGCTCATGAACGACGGGGCGCGCTGAGCACGACCATGGAGCGGTCCTGCAGCGTGATGGTCTCGCCCGGCTTGAGCTCCCGCGGCTCCACCTCGTCCATCTCCGCGGTGTCCAGGACGACGGTCCAGGCCCCGGCGTACTCCTCCGAAGGCAGGGTGAAGTCGATCGGCTCGTGGTGGGCGTTGAAGGCCAGGTAGAAGTGGTCGTCGACGACCGCCTCACCGCGCTCGTCGGTGGACCGGATGCCGTGCCCGTTGAGGTACATGGCGATCGACTTGGCGTAGCCGGCGTCCCAGTCGTCCTCGGTCATCAGCTCGCCGCCGGGGGTCAACCAGGCGACGTCCTGCACCGGGTCGCCCTCTCCCCGGCGCACCGGCCGGCCGTGGAAGAACCGGCGACGGCGGAACGTCGGGTGCTCGGTGCGGACCCGGGTCACCAGCCTGGTGAACTCGAGCAGCCCCTCGTCGACCTCGTCCCAGTGGATCCAGGTCAGCGGGGAGTCCTGGCAGTAGCCGTTGTTGTTGCCCTGCTGCGTGCGGCCGAGCTCGTCGCCGTGCAGCAGCATCGGCACGCCCTGGCTGAGCATCAGGGTGGCCAGGAAGTTGCGCCGCTGCCGGGCGCGCAGGGTGATCACCTTCTCGTCGGCGGTGTCGCCCTCGACCCCGCAGTTCCAGCTGCGGTTGTGGCTCTCGCCGTCGTTGTTGCCCTCGCCGTTGGCCTCGTTGTGCTTCTCGTTGTAGGAGACCAGGTCGGTGAGGGTGAACCCGTCGTGCGCGGTGACGAAGTTGATGCTGGCCACCGGGCGCCGGCCGGAGTGCTGGTAGAGGTCGGCCGAGCCGGTGAGCCGGCTGGCGAACTCGCCGATGGTCGAGGGCTCGCCGCGCCAGAAGTCGCGGACGGTGTCTCGGTACTTGCCGTTCCACTCGGTCCACAGGGCGGGGAAGTTGCCCACCTGGTAGCCGCCCTCGCCGACGTCCCACGGCTCGGCGATCAGCTTCACCTGGCTGACCACGGGGTCCTGGTGCACCAGGTCGAAGAAGGCCGACAGCCGGTCGACGGAGTGCAGCTCGCGGGCCAGCGTCGAGGCCAGGTCGAAGCGGAAGCCGTCGACGTGCATCTCGGTGACCCAGTAGCGCAGCGAGTCCATGATCAGCTGCAGCGCCTGCGGGGTCCGGGCGTTGAGCGAGTTCCCGGTGCCCGTGTAGTCCATGTAGTACTGCGGGTCGTCGTCGACCAGCCGGTAGTAGGCGCGGTTGTCGATGCCCTTGAACGACAGCGTGGGGCCCAGGTGGTTGCCCTCGGCGGTGTGGTTGTAGACCACGTCGAGGATGACCTCGATCCCCGCCTCGTGCAGGGTGCGCACCATCCCCTTGAACTCGGTCACCTGCATGCCGTTGTCGGTGTTGCTCGCGTACTCGTCGTGGGGGGCGAAGAAGCCGATCGTGTTGTAGCCCCAGTAGTTGCGCAGGCCCTTCTGCTGCAGGGTGTCGTCCTGCACGAACTGGTGCACGGGCATGAGCTCGATGGCGGTGACGCCGAGGTCCTGGAGGTGCTGGACGACCGCCGGGTGGGCGATGCCGGCGTAGGTGCCGCGCAGCTCCTCCGGGACGTCGGGGTGGGTCATCGTCAGGCCCTTGACGTGGGCCTCGTAGATGACGGTCTTGTGGTACGGCGTCCGCGGTGGGCGGTCGACGCCCCAGTCGAAGTAGGGGTTGACGACGACGGACTTCGGCATGTGCGCGGCGGAGTCCTCGTCGTTGCGCTCACCGCTGTCGAAGTCGTAGCCGAACACCGACGGATCCCAGTCGATCTGGCCGTCGATCGCCTTGGCGTACGGGTCGAGCAGCAGCTTGTTCGGGTTGCAGCGCAGGCCTTGGGACGGGTCGTAGGGGCCGTGCACCCGGTAGCCGTAGCGCTGGCCGGGCTGGATTCCGGGCAGGAAGGCGTGCCAGACGTAGCCGTCCATCTCGGGGAGCCGGATGCGTTCCTCGTTGCCGTCGGCGTCGAACAGGCAGAGTTCGACCTTCTCGGCCACCTCGCTGAAGATGGCGAAATTCGTGCCGGTGCCGTCGAACGTGGCGCCGAGGGGGTAGGCGGTACCAGGCCACACCTGGGTCATGAACGGGGTCCTCCTGTGCTGGCGCCCCCGGAACGGGGGCCGGTGGCCTCCCCGCCATGGGGCTCGGTGGGGAGGTCGGTGCGCGGGGTCTTCCGGCCTCTCGTGCCCGCGCGCGTCGCGGTCCAACCCTCCGCAGGCCACGGGTGCCGGAGACGTCCCTCACCGCATCCTGCCGGGGACGACGACGCCCCCCGCGGAGGGTTCCGCGGGGGGCGTCGTGCGCAGGTCCGGCCGGGGCAGCGACGCCGGGTCCGACCTCGTCCGGGGCTCGAGACCCCGGGTGGCGCTGGTCCTCGGCGGTGACCGCTCCTGCGACCGGGGACGCTAGGCGCGGACCCCACCACGTGCAAGCACCGTCCGCCAGCCCGGCGGTCCCGCCCGTCCCGCGAGTGCACGGGCGGCCCACGGGCGCCGTCCCGTCACAGGTGCCGTCCTGTCACCGGTGGGTCGTACCGTCGTCCCCGTGCGCGCCACCACCGACATCGTCCCCACCCAGGGGCGTTTCCGCGTCGTCAGCGAGTTCCAGCCCTCGGGCGACCAGCCGGCCGCGATCCAGGCGCTGGCCGAGCGAGTCGACGGTGGCGACCGGGACGTCGTCCTGCTGGGTGCCACCGGTACCGGCAAGTCGGCCACGACCGCCTGGCTGATCGAGCAGGTGCAGCGGCCGACGCTGGTGATGGCGCCGAACAAGACCCTGGCCGCACAGCTGGCCAACGAGTTCCGTGAGCTGCTGCCGGACAACGCCGTCGAGTACTTCGTCTCCTACTACGACTACTACCAGCCCGAGGCCTACGTCCCGCAGACCGACACCTACATCGAGAAGGACTCCTCGATCAACGAGGAGGTCGAACGGCTGCGGCACTCGGCGACGATGAGCCTGCTCACCCGCCGGGACGTCGTCGTGGTGGCCACGGTCTCCTGCATCTACGGCCTGGGCACCCCCCAGGAGTACGTCGACCGGGCGCTGCGCATCCGGGTGGGCGAGGAGCGCGACCGCGACGAGCTGCTGCGCACCCTGGTCACCGAGCAGTACACCCGCAACGACCTCTCGTTCACCCGCGGCACCTTCCGGGTCCGGGGCGACACGATCGAGGTCTTCCCGGTCTACGAGGAGCTCGCGGTCCGGATGGAGATGTTCGGCGACGAGGTCGAGCGGCTCTACTACCTGCACCCGCTCACCGGCGAGGTGATCCGCGAGGTCGACGAGCTGTTCGTCTTCCCGGCCACCCACTACGTCGCCGGCCCGGAGCGCATGGAGCGGGCGATCTCGGGCATCGAGGCCGAGCTCGAGCAGCGGCTGGCCGAGCTGGAGCGGCAGGGCAGGCTGCTGGAGGCCCAGCGGCTGCGCATGCGCACCACCTACGACATCGAGATGATGCGCCAGGTCGGCTTCTGCTCCGGCATCGAGAACTACTCGCGGCACATCGACGGCCGCTCGCCCGGCACCGCCGGCTCGTGCCTGCTCGACTACTTCCCCGACGACTTCCTGCTGGTCGTCGACGAGTCGCACGTGACCGTGCCGCAGATCGGCGGCATGTACGAGGGCGACATGAGCCGCAAGCGCACCCTCGTGGAGCACGGCTTCCGGCTGCCCTCGGCGATGGACAACCGCCCGCTGAAGTGGGAGGAGTTCACCGACCGGATCGGCCAGACGGTGTACCTGTCCGCCACGCCGGGGGACTACGAGCTGGGTCGTACCGGCGGCGAGGTCGTCGAGCAGGTGATCCGCCCGACGGGCCTGGTCGACCCGGAGGTCGTGGTCAAGCCGACCAAGGGCCAGATCGACGACCTCGTGCACGAGATCCGGCTGCGCACCGAGAAGGACGAGCGGGTGCTGGTCACCACGCTGACCAAGAAGATGGCCGAGGACCTCACCGACTACCTGCTCGAGCTGGGCATCAAGGTGCGGTACCTGCACTCGGAGGTCGACACGCTGCGCCGGGTGGAGCTGCTCCGCGAGCTCCGGCAGGGCGAGTACGACGTCCTGGTCGGCATCAACCTGCTGCGCGAGGGGCTGGACCTGCCCGAGGTGTCACTGGTCGCCATCCTCGACGCCGACAAGGAGGGTTTCCTCCGGTCCGGCAAGTCGCTGATCCAGACGATCGGCCGGGCGGCGCGCAACGTGTCCGGCCAGGTGCACATGTACGCCGACACGGTCACCCCGTCGATGGCGCAGGCGATCGAGGAGACCAACCGGCGGCGGGAGAAGCAGATCGCCTACAACCGCGAGCGCGGCATCGACCCGCAGCCGCTGCGCAAGAAGATCGTCGACATCCTCGACGGCATCTACCGTGCGGCGGAGGACGCCGAGAGCGTCGAGCTGGTCGGCGGCTCCGGCCGGCAGCAGTCCCGCGGCAAGGCACCGGTTCCGGGGCTGTCGTCGAAGAAGGCCGGCTCTGTGGCCCAGGGCAAGGCCGGCGGGATCGACGTGCAGGGGCTGCCGCGCAACGAGCTGGCCGACCTCATCACCCAGATGAACGACCAGATGCTGGCCGCTGCACGGGAGCTGCAGTTCGAGGTGGCCGCCCGGCTGCGCGACGAGCTCACCGAGCTGAAGAAGGAGCTGCGGCAGCTCGACGCCGCGCACGCCTGACAGACGACCTGGCCCCCTTGCAGGGTCCCGGCGCGAGCGTGCGAGCGGTGGGGGGCAAGGGGGTCCTTGCGCCACCCTTCGCAGGCTCAGGGCGGGGCCCGGGACGGGGCCGACGGCGCCCTGGAGGGGGCCGCCCGTCCCGGCGGCCTGCCGCCCGTGCTCGCGGTGCGCCCACCGGCCTGGGCGCCTCGGCGGGATGAGAATCCCCTCATCCGGGAACACCGTGCTTCGCATCAGCGTCTCTGGGGAAAGCAACCGCGTGATGGCGGCTCCCGCAGTCGGGGGCTGGCGTCCGCGGTTCTTCGTGGAGGGGAGTATCCCCACGCGGCGGTGTCGTCAGTACGGGGTCCCCATGGACCCCCGGCGCCGTCGGCCACCTCAGAGGGAGGCGGCGGGAGAGACCTCAGGTCTGGCATCGCGGCGCCTCGCGTGCCGCCGAGTCACCGGAGGTTCTGCCTTGGACGTCCCGTTCTGGGTGTGGGCGGTCACGATCGCCGCGATCGTCGGCATGCTCGTGTTCGACTTCGTCGGCCACGTGCGCACCCCGCACGCGCCGTCGCTGCGCGAGTCGGCCATCTGGTCGGCGGTCTACATCGGCATCGCCGTCCTCTTCGGCCTGCTGGTGCTCTGGTTCGCCGGGGGACAGTACGGCGGCGAGTACTTCGCCGGCTACATCACCGAGAAGAGCCTCTCGGTGGACAACCTCTTCGTCTTCGTCCTGATCATGGCCAGCTTCGCGGTGCCCCGGGAACTCCAGCAGAAGGTGCTGCTGTTCGGCATCGCCTTCGCCCTGGTTCTCCGGACGGTGTTCATCTTCGTCGGCGCCGCCGCCATCGAGCAGTTCAGCTGGATCTTCTACATCTTCGGCGGCTTCCTCATCTGGACCGCCTGGGCGCAGGCCCGCAGCGGCGGCCACTCGCACGACGAGGAGTTCAAGGAGAACAGCGTCCTCCGGCTGACCCGCCGCGTGGTGCCGACCACCGAGGAGTACCACTCCGACAAGATGGTCGTGAAGTTGCAGGACAAGCGGCACATCACGCCGCTGGCGATCGCCCTCGTCGCCATCGCCAGCGCCGACATCCTGTTCGCCGTCGACTCGATCCCGGCGATCTTCGGTCTGACCCAGGAGACCTACCTGGTCTTCACCGCGAACGCGTTCGCGCTGCTGGGCCTGCGACAGCTGTTCTTCCTCATCGACGGCCTGCTCGACCGGCTCGTCTACCTGTCCTACGGCCTCGCGGTCATCCTCGGCTTCATCGGCGTGAAACTGCTCATCCACGCGCTGCACGAGAACGAGGTGCCGTTCATCAACGGCGGCGAGCCGGTCGAGATCATCCCGGAGGTCCCGACCTGGCTGTCCCTCGTGGTCATCCTGGTGACCCTGCTGGTGACGACGGTGGCCAGCCTGGCCAAGATCCGCCGCGACCGGGCCCACGGCGCCCAGTCGCCCACCGGCGCCGGCGACAAGGCCGCCGGCCGCGAGGGGCTCATCGCGCAGGGCCCCGGCGACCACGACCCGCACGCCACCGGCCCGGACGAGGCCCCGCCGTCCCCGCACGACGCCCCGGTCGCCGACGCCCACCACCACGCGCCCAGCGGGTCCCCCCGCCGGCGCGGCTGACCTCCCGACCGGCCGGGCGCCGGGCCCGCCCTCGTGGGGGCGGGCCCGGCGCGCGGCTGAGCGGCCCGCGATCGGACTGTGACGAAGAGCGGTCCGGCTGTGCGGGATGGCGGACGACGGACACCGGGAGCCGCCCCGTAGAGTCGTCGCCCGTGGAGCTTCCGGTCTGGTTCGAGGTCGCGACGTTCGTGGGGCTCACGGCTCTGCTGCTCGCCGACCTCGCCCTCGTCGCCCGCCGCCCGCACGAACCCTCCTTCAAGGAGGCGAGTGTGTGGGTCAGCTTCTACGTGGCGTTGGCGCTGCTCTTCGGAGTGGTCCTGCTCATCGTCACCAACGGCAGGTACGCGACGGAGTTCTACGCCGGCTGGCTCACCGAGTACTCGCTCTCGGTGGACAACCTCTTCGTCTTCGTGATCATCATGGCCCGCTTCCGGGTGCCGCGGCACCTGCAGCAGGAGGTCCTGATGGTCGGGATCATCATCGCGCTGGTGCTGCGCGGCGTCTTCATCCTGGCCGGCGCCGCGCTGATCTCCCGCTTCACCTGGGTGTTTTACTTCTTCGGCATCTTCCTCGTGTACACGGCCATCAACCTGGTCCGGCACCGCAACGAGGACGAGGACTACGAGGAGAACGCGCTCGTCCGGCGGATGCGCCGGGTGCTGCCCATGACCTCGGACTTCCAGGGCAGCAAGATCCGCGTGGTCGAGGGCGGCCGGAAGCTCTGGACGCCGATGATCATCGTCTTCCTCGCCCTGGGGACGACGGACCTGATCTTCGCCCTCGACAGCATCCCGGCGATCTTCGGACTCACCCGCGAGCCGTTCATCGTCTTCACCGCGAACGTCTTCGCGCTCATGGGGCTGCGACAGCTGTACTTCCTGCTGGGCGGCCTGCTCAAGCGGCTGGTGTACCTCTCGCTCGGCCTCGCCGTGATCCTCGCCTTCATCGGCGTCAAGCTGGTCCTCGAGGCGCTGCACGAGAACACGCTGCCGTTCATCAACAACGGCGAGCACATCGACGCCGTCCCGACCATCCCGATCTGGCTGTCGCTGACCATCATCATCGGCGTCCTCGTGATCGCCACGGTCGCCAGCCTGCTCAAGACGCGCGGCCAGGTGGCCGAGCCCGCACCCACGGACCCGGAGGTCGCCGAGCAGGTGCGCTCCACCGGCCCGGAGGCGCTGGCCGAGGCCGAGCACCGGGCCGAGGAGCTCCGGGCGCAGCGTGACGAGGTCGAAGAGGACACCCGCCACCGCTGACCGCTTCCCGTCGTGCGCCCTGATGACCTGGCGCTGCTGCGCACGCCGGGCGTCCCGGCGGTGTCCCCGGACGGCCGCATGGCCGTCGTCGCCGTCACCCGGGCCGACCTGGACGCGGACGCCGACGGCAGCCGGCTGTGGGCGGTGCCGACCGACGGCTCGGCACCGGCCCGCCCGCTGACCTCCGGGACGCGGGACACCGCCCCGGCGTTCTCCCCGGACGGCCGCTGGCTGGCCTACCTGGGCGCCGAGCCGGGCCGGCCGCCGCAGCTGCACCTGCTGCCCACGGCCGGCGGTGC
>NZ_SPQN01000028.1 GCF_004571065.1 Geodermatophilus sp. DF01-2 | reverse complement strand
CGAGGCCGCCGGGCCGCAGCCGACCCCTGCCCGTGAGCCGGCCGGGGCGACCGCGATCCGGCCGGTGGCCCCTCCGGCGGACCCGGCCGGTCGACGCCCGCCCCAGCCCCCGGCCGAGGAGGCCGTCCGTGCGGAGCTGGCTACCGATGACGAGGTGGTCCGCGGGGAGCCGGGCCCGCCGCCCGAGCCGGCCCGCGCCACGGCGGCGGGGACCCCACCGGAGCCGTTCGCCGAGCCGTCTGCCGAGGTCCCTGCCGAGCCGGCTGCCCCGATGTCGCCGGCCGCCGACGGGGCTGCTCCGGAGCGGACCTCTCGGCGAG
The DNA here is from genome assembly GCF_004571065.1 of Geodermatophilus sp. DF01-2. GTDB lineage: Bacteria > Actinomycetota > Actinomycetes > Mycobacteriales > Geodermatophilaceae > Geodermatophilus. The sequence goes on along the minus strand of NZ_SPQN01000028.1, from coordinate 42,083 downwards.
CTGCACACGAGGTCCGCGAGACGCCCGCCTCCGCCATGCCGGCGGGGGAGCCCGCCGAGGAGGACGTCGAGGTCACCGACCTGCTGCTGGTCGTCGACCTGCACGACGAGGTGGTCGTCGTCGACGAGCACCCGCGCTACCACCTGGACGGCTGCCCGTACCTCGCGGGCCGGACGGCCGTCCCGCTGCCCATGTCGGAGGCGCGTATCGACGGGTTCACCCCCTGCGCGACCTGCCGACCGGTGCGACACCTGGCCGAGGTCGAACGCTCCCGCCGGCGGTCCGCGCGCGGCAACTGATGCGCCGGGCCGGCCCTCCTCTCGGCGCCGGCCACCCTCCGTGGCGCCCCCGAGGGCGCGAGGCGGCCCAGGAGGGGGTCCTGTCTCACCTGCCGGCGCGGGCCACCCAGAAGCGCGAGCCGGCCGGACCCTCGATCCCGTCGCCGTCACCGGCGGTGCCGGCGCCCACCCGGACGGCGAGCACCTCGTCGGCGACCTGGTCGCCGTGCTCGGTGAGCGCCTGTGCCATGGCGCCGTCCGCCGTCCACCGGAGCTCGATGCGGTCGCTGACCGCCAGCCCGGCGTTCTTGCGGGACTCCTGCACCAGCCGCACGAACTCACGTACCAGGCCCGCCCGCTCCAGCTCCGGGGTGAGCTCCAGGTCCAGGGCGACGGTCAACCCGCCGCCGCTGGCCACGGTCCAGCCCTCCCGCGGGGTCTCGGTCACCACCAGGTCGCCGTCCTGGAGGGGCACGGTGACGCCGTCCACCTCGACGGTCGCCGTCCCGGCGCGATAGGCGGCCACCAGCGCCGACGCGTCGGCCGCGGCGACGGCCCTGGCCACCGCCTGCACCTGGCCGCCCAGCCGGCGGCCCACCGCGCGGAAGTCGACCTTCACGCTGACGTCGACCAGGTCGCCGCCGACCGCGGAGAGGTCCGACAGCGCAGCCACGTTCAACTCGTCGGCGACCTCTGCCACGAGGTCGCGGGGCAGGTCCGCCCAGCCCGGCGCCGCCACGACCGCGCGGGCCAGCGGCTGGCGGGTGCGCACCTTGGCGGAGGTGCGGGCCGAGCGGCCCAGCTCGACCAGCCGGCGCACCAGCGCCACCTGTTCGACCAGTCCGGCGTCCCGGGCGTCCTCGTCCGTCTGCGGCCAGGAGGCGAGGTGCACGGAGTCGACCGGGTCGGGGAGCCCCGGCGCGACCGCTCGGCCCCACACCTCCTCGGTGACGAACGGCGTGAACGGCGCCATGAGCCGGGTCAGCACGTCGAGCACCTCGTGCAGCGTGGCCAGCGCCGCCGGGTCGCCGTCCCAGAACCGCCGCCTCGAGCGGCGCACGTACCAGTTGGACAGGTCGTCGACGAACTGCGCGATCAGCCGGCCGGCACCGGCGGTGTCGAAGTCCTCCATCGCCGCGGTGACGCCGTCGGTGACCTCGGCGAGGGTGGCCAGCGCCCAGCGGTCCAGCAACGGTCGCTCGGACCGCGGCGGAGCCGGCTCCGCTGTGCTGTCGGCCCGCCCACCCCAGCCGTTGGTCTCGGCGTAGAGGGTGAAGAAGCTGGCGGTGTTCCAGTAGGTGAGCAGCACCTTGCGGACCACCTCGGACAGCGTCTCGTGCCCGACCCGGCGGGCCGACCACGGCGAGCCGCCGGCCAGCATGAACCAGCGGACGGCGTCGGCGCCGTGCCGGTCCATGAGTGGGATGGGTTCGAGGATGTTGCCCAGGTGCTTGCTCATCTTCCGGCCGTCCTCGGCCAGGATGTGGCCCAGGCAGAGCACGTTCTCGTAGGAGCTGCGGCCGAACACGAGCGTGCCGACGGCCATGAGGGAGTAGAACCAGCCGCGGGTCTGGTCGATCGCCTCGCAGATGAACTGCGCCGGGTAGGCGGCCTCGAACTCCGCCTGGTTGCGGTACGGCGCGCCCCACTGGGCGAAGGGCATCGACCCGGAGTCGTACCAGGCGTCGATGACCTGCGGCACCCGGCGGTAGGTGCCCTCCTCACCGGGCAGCGTGAACGTCACCTCGTCGATGAACGGACGGTGCGGGTCGAGGCCGGCGAGGTCGCGGCCGGTGAGTTCCGACAGCTCGGCCAGCGAGCCGACCACGACCATCCGCTGCGGGTCGGCGTCGCTGCGCCAGATCGGCAGCGGTGTGCCCCAGTAGCGGTCGCGGGAGAGCGCCCAGTCGACGTTGTTGCGCAGCCAGTCGCCGTAGCGGCCCCACTGGATGGTCTCCGGGTACCAGTGCGTCCTCTCGTTCTCGGCGAGCAGCTGGTCCTTGACCGCCGACGTGCGGATGTACCAGGACGGCTGCGCGTAGTACATGAGCGGCGTGTGGCAGCGCCAGCAGTGCGGATAGCTGTGCTCGTAGCGCTGCTCGCGCCACAGCACGCCGCGGTTCTCCAGGTCCTCGACCAGCGCGGGGTCGGCCGCCTTGAAGAAGTGGCCACCGACCAGGCCGACCTCGGGCAGGAAGTGCCCGGTCGGGTCGATCGGGTTGACCACCGGCAGGCCGTAGGAACGGCAGACGGCGAGGTCGTCGGCGCCGAACGCGGGGGACTGGTGGACCAGCCCGGTGCCGTCGTCGGTCGTCACGTAATCGGCGAGGACGACGAAATGCGCGTCCTCGCCGGCCGGGAACTCGACCAGCTCGAACGGACGGCGGTAGTGCACCCGCTCCCAGTCCCGCCCGGGCGTGCGGGCCAGGACCTCCACGTCGTCGAGGTCGCCGAAGACGGCGCCGAGCAGGGGCTCGGCCACGACGAGGGTGTCCCCGCCGCGACGGGCCACGACGTAGGTGACGTCGGGGTGGACGGCGACCGCGGTGTTGCTCGGCAGCGTCCACGGCGTCGTCGTCCAGATCAGCAGGTCGGCCTTGCCGGCCCACTCGCCGCTGGTGACCGGCAGCCGGACGTACACCGACGGGTCGGTGATGGACTCGTAGCCCTGGGCGACCTCGTGGTCGGACAGCCCGGTGCCGCAGCGCGGACAGTAGGGCGCCACCCGGTGGTCCTCGACCAGCAGGCCCTTGTCGAAGACCTGCTTGAGCGACCACCAGACGCTCTCGATGTAGGCCGGGTCCATCGTCCAGTAGGCGGTGGACATGTCGACCCAGTAGCCCATCCGGCGGGTGAGGTCGCTGAAGGCGTCGACGTGACGCATCACCGACTCCCGGCAGCGGGCGTTGAACTCCGCGATGCCGTAGCGCTCGATGTCGGGCTTGCCGGCGAAACCCAGCTCCTGCTCGACGGCGATCTCCACCGGCAGGCCGTGGCAGTCCCACCCGGCGCGGCGGGGGACGTGCCAGCCCTGCATGGTCTTGAAGCGGGGGAAGACGTCCTTGAACGCGCGCGCCTCGATGTGGTGGGTCCCCGGGCGGCCGTTGGCGGTGGGGGGGCCCTCGTAGAAGTTCCACTGCGGGCGGCCGGCGGAGGCCTCCAGGGAGCGGGCGAAGACCTTGTCGGCCTCCCAGCGGCCCAGGATCTCCTGCTCCAGGGCGGGCAGGTCGACCTGAGGGGGCAGCGCGCGGAAGGGGCCGGGTGAGCTCACGATCCGATTCTCCCACCCGGCTCACCCTCACCCCCGAGGCCGCCGGCCGGTTCCGGCCGCCCGTCCCGGTGGGTGCCCCGGCCGGGTCGCGGGACGGCTCCGATGTGGCGGTACGGGAGACTGCGGAGGTGGACGGGCGCGCGCGGTGAACACGACGGTCACCCTCGCCCTCGCCGCGGGCGCCCTCGTGGTCCTCGTCGCCGCCGTCGCCCTGCGGCTGGCCGACCGCCTCGGCCTGCCCAGCCTGCTGCTGTACCTCGCCCTCGGGGTCGCGCTGGGGGAGAGCGGCCTGGGAGTGCAGTTCGAGGACGTCAAGCTCACCCAGACCCTCGGCGTCGCCGCGCTCGTGGTGATCCTCGCCGAGGGTGGCCTGACGACCCGCTGGGCCGACGTGCGGCGGGCGATCGGGCCTGGCCTCACCCTGGCCACCGTCGGGGTGCTGGTGAGCGTGGGGGTCACCGCCGCGATCACCGTCTGGCTGCTGGACCTCCCCTGGGGCCTGGCCCTCCTGCTGGCCGCGGTGATCGGTTCGACCGACGCGGCCGCGGTGTTCGCGACCCTGCGCCGGCTGCCCCTGCCCCGCCGGCTGGCCGCATCCATCGAGGCCGAGAGCGGGCTGAACGACGCGCCCGCCATCCTGCTGGTGACCGCGCTGGCGGCTCATCTCACCGAGCCCGAGCAGGGGGCGTGGTGGCTGGTCGGCGTGAACGTCGTCGTCCAGTTGCTGGGCGGGGCGGCGATCGGCGTCGCCGTCGGCTTCGCCGGCGCGGAACTGCTGCGCCGGGTGGCGCTGCCGCTGGCCGGCTTCTACCCGCTGGCGACCCTCGCGCTCTGCGTGCTGGCCTTCGCGACGGCGACCCTGGCCCTCACCTCCGGGATCGTGGCGGTCTACCTGGCCGGCGTGGTGCTCGGCAACGCCGCACTGCCGCACCGCTCGGCGTCCATCGGCTTCGCGGAGGGCATGGCCTCCCTCGCGCAGATCGGTCTGTTCGTCCTGCTGGGGCTCCTGGCCTCGCCCTCGCGGCTGGACGAGGCCCTGCTGCCCGCGCTGGTGGTCGGCGGGGCGCTGCTGCTGGTGGCCCGGCCGCTGTCGGTGCTGCTCAGCCTCGTGTGGTTCCGCATCCCGCCGCGGCAGCAGGCGTTCATCTCCTGGGCCGGGCTGCGCGGCGCCGTCCCGATCGTGCTCGCGACGTTCCCGGTCGCCGCAGGGGTGGCGGACGCGACCCGCGTCTTCGACACGGTCTTCGTGCTGGTCGTCGTCTTCACGCTGATCCAGGGCTGGTCGCTGCCCTGGGTGGCCCGGCGGCTGCGCATCGCCGCGCCGGTCACGCCGCGCGACGTCCAGGTGGAGGCTGCTCCGCTCGAGGAGCTGGGCGCCGAGCTGATGCAGCTGACCGTGCCGCAGGGCTCTCGCCTGCACGGCGTCTACCTGCCGGAGCTGCGGCTGCCCGAGGACGCGGCGGTGGTGCTCATCGTCCGCGACGGCAAGGCGTTCGTCCCCGACCGCACGACCCAGCTCAGGCGAGGCGACCAGGCGCTGCTGGTGTCGGCGCGGAGGTCGCGCACGGAGGCCGAGCGGCGGCTGCGGGCGGTCAGCCGCGCCGGCCGGCTGGCGGCCTGGCGCGGCGAGACCGGTGCCGTCTCCGAGACCGACTGAGCTCTGTGGCCGTGCACTTCCGCGGAAATGCACGGTGCATCTCCGCGGAAGTGCACAGGAAGCCAGGCCACGGGCGCCGTTGTGGACAGTGCCAGCGGGCACGCGCCCCGACCGGCCAGGATCCCCCGGTGCTGCTCAGACCCAGCGCCCCGGAAGGGGTGTTCATCGGCTCCCTCGCCATCGCCGAGGGACGGATCACCCGGCGTCAGCTCGCCGACGGCCCATACGTGCGGGTGCTGCACGGTGTGTACGCCGATGTCTCGCTCCCGCGTGACCACCTCCTGCGCTGCCGAGCAGCCGCCCTGCTCATGCCACCGGAGGCCGCCCTGGGCGGTCGGTCCGCGGCGGCCGTCCTCGGAGCGCCCGCGCCGACGTACGGCGACCCGGTCACCGTCGTGATCCCGTCTCCACACAAGTGGCGGGGACCTGGAGGCGTCCGCGTCCACCGGACGGACGTCAGCCCCTCCGACGTCGTGGACGACCGCCAGGGCATGCGCTGGACGACGTCGGTGCGGACGGCGTGGGACGTGGCCGCGTTGGAGACCACGGCGACTGCCGTCGGTGTCGTCGACGCGTTGCTCCGCAGCGGTCGGGTGCGGCCATCGGACCTGCGCGACCTGCTCCGGGACAGGACCGGCCGCCGCGACTCACGACGCGTCCGCGGCGTGTTCGACCTGACGGACCCGCGCAGTGAGTCCCCACCGGAGTCCTGGGTGCGGGTGGCGTGCGTCCTCGGGGGGCTGCCGACTCCGGTGCCGCAGTACGACGTCGTGGACGGTGGACGCTGGCTCGCCCGCGTCGACCTCGCGTGGCCGGAACACCGCCTGGTCGTCGAGTACGAGGGCGCCCACCACTTCGAGGACCTGCAGATCATGCGGGACGACGTCCGGCTGGCACTGCTGGTGGCTGCCGGCTGGCGTGTCATCCGGCTGGCTGCCACCGACCTGCGGTCCATGGACGCCGTCGTGGAGCGGATCCGCACAGCGCTCGCGGGAGCCCACCAGGGATGAGTGACCAGCTCGTGCACTTCCGCGGATGTGTACGGAGTACTTCCGCGGAAGTGCACGAAACGGCGTGGGTCAGCCGTTGAGCTCCAGGGTCTGCGTGGTCTCGGCGCGGACCTCGGCCAGCAGCGCGGGGTCGTCGTTGAGCCGGCGACCGTAGGAGGGGATCGCCTCCTGCAGCGCCGGGCGCCAGGCGGCGATCCGGTCGGGGAAGCAGCGCTCGAGCACGGTGAGCATCGCCGAGACCGCCGTCGACGCGCCCGGGGAGGCTCCCAGCAGGCCGGCGATGGTGCCCTCGGCGCCGACGACCAGCTCGGTGCCGAACTGCAGGACACCGCGGCCGGTCGCCGGGTCACGCTTGATCACCTGGACCCGCTGACCCGCGGTGATCATGTCCCAGTCCTGCTGCTCGGCCAGCGGCACGAAGTCGGTGAGCGTCCGGTGACGGTCGCCGCGCGACTGGAGCAGCTCGCCGATGAGGTAGCGGGTGAGCGCCATCTCGGTGCGGGCCACGCCGAGCATCGAGCCCAGGTTGCTCGGCTTGACGCTGCGCGGCAGGTCGAACAGCGAGCCTGCCTTGAGGAACTTCGGCGAGAAGCCCGCGTACGGGCCGAACAGCAACGAGTGGTCGCCGTCGATGAGCCGCAGGTCCAGGTGCGGCACCGACATCGGCGGGGCGCCGACGGCGGCCTGGCCGTAGACCTTGGCCTGGTGCGCCGAGACCAGCTCGGGCGAGCGGGTCCGCAGGAACTGGCCGCTCACCGGGAAGCCGCCGAATCCGCGGATCTCGGGGATGCCGGCCCTCTGCAGCAGCGGCAGGGCCCCGCCACCGGCGCCGACGAACAGGAAGCGGGTGCGGACGGTGCGCTCCTCCCCGCTGCGGGTGTCACGCACGGTCACCGCCCACCGGCCGTCGTCCCGGCGCTCGATGTCGGTGACCCGCTGGTTGACGTGCACGTGCACGCCCCGCTCCTCGGCGGCGTCGAGCAGCAGTCGGGTCAGCGACCCGAAGTCGACGTCGGTGCCGGCCGCCGACCGCGTCGCGGCGACCACCTGGTCGGCCGGGCGCCCGGCCATCATCAGCGGCACCCATCCGGCCAGCTCGGCGGCGCTGTCGGTGTACTCCAGCCCGGCGAACACCGGCTGCGCCGCCATGGCCTCGTGGCGGGTGCGCATGTACGAGCGGCCGGCCTCGCCGGTGACGAAGCTGATGTGCGGGACGGGAGTGATGAACTCCTTGGGTGCGCCGGTCAGCCCCGAGCGGACCAGGTGCGACCAGAACTGCCGCGAGACCTGGAACTGCTCGTTGATCGTCACGGCCTTGGTGACGTCGACCGCCCCGTCCGCGGTCGCGGGGGTGTAGTTGAGCTCGCAGAGGGCCGCATGACCGGTCCCGGCGTTGTTCCAGGCGTCGGAGCTCTCGCCGGCCACCGCTGGCGCGGACTCGAAGACGGTGACGCTCCAGTCGGGGGCTACGACGCCGAGCAGCGACGCGAGCGTCGCGCTCATGACGCCGCCGCCCACGAGGACTACGTCGGGGTCGGTGGCTGGGGCGAGATCGGTGGACACGACGGCCTTCCGTGCGAGGAGAGGAGCGGTGCTCCTCCAACTTCGACCACTTTCCGGCCGAACATGTCACTCGGCGTGGTGAGATGTGTCGCACACAGTCATGAGATGGATCACAACGCCTCCGAGTTGCGCGCCGTCCCGGACGGCGGCAGGGACGGTGTGCCCCCGCGGCTATCGTCGGTCGGGACGGCGGGACCGGCCGCCCCGGCACATCCACGCATCGACCGAGGAGCTCTCCTGTCCGAACCGAGCGATCCCCAGGACGGCGCGGTCACGGCCTCCCGCGCCACCGCCGGACGCCGTCCGCGCACCCGGCTGCTGTTCCTGCTCGCGCTGGCGGTGCTGCTGGTCGACCTGGGCACCAAGCTGCTCGTCGTCGCGACGATCGAGCGCGGCGAGAACATCCGGCTGCTCGGCGGGGCGTTGTACCTGACCCACACCCGCAACACCGGCGCGGCGTTCTCCTTCGCCGAGGGCTTCACCATCGTCTTCACCCTCATCGCGGTCGCCGTCGCGGTGGTCATCGTGCGCACCGCACGCCGGCTGTTCTCCACCGGCTGGGCCGTCGCCCTCGGGCTGGTGCTCGGCGGGGCGGTGGGCAACCTGGTCGACCGGGTCTTCCGCGACCCGGGCTTCCTGCGCGGCGGCGTCGTCGACTTCATCTCGGTCTTCGCGCCGAACGGCGAGTTCTACCCGATCTTCAACGTCGCCGACTCCGCCATCGTGTGCGGCGGCGTGCTCGGCGCCGTCCTCGCGCTGCGCGGCATCGAGTTCGACGGCACCCGCAGCTCCGGCAGCCGGAAGGCCGGGGACGACGGCTCCGCGCGCGACTGACGAAGGACCCCGCGTCCCCCCATCCCTCGGAGAAGGACCCCCCGCCACTCGCACGCTCGCGGCGGGACCCTGCAGGGGGCCTGCGGGTCCCGGGAGGGGGCCACGCTCGGGCGGCGGTGCGCCGTCCCGTCGCCGCCGGTGGTCACAATGGGGCCGTGACCAGCTCCGCGGGCCAACGCCGGGCCCTCCCGGTGCCCGACGGGCTGGAGGGCCAGCGCGTCGACCAGGCGCTGTCCCGGCTCTTCGGGCTCTCCCGCGGTGCCGCCGCCGACCTCGCCGACGCCGGTGCCGTGGTCGTCGACGGCCGGGTGCGCGGCAAGGGCGACCGGGTCAGTGGCGGCAGCTGGCTGGAGGTGGAGCTGCCGCCGCTACCGCACGCCCACCCATCCCAGCCCACCGCGCCGGAGCCGGTCGCCGGGCTCACCGTGGTCCACGACGACGACGACGTCGTGGTCGTCGACAAGCCCGTCGGCGTCGCCGCGCACCCCAGCCCCGGCTGGGAGGGGCCCACCGTCGTCGGCGGGCTGGCCGCGGCCGGCTACCGGATCGCCACCTCGGGTGCCGCCGAGCGGCAGGGCGTCGTCCACCGGCTGGACGCCGGGACGACGGGGCTGATGGTCGTGGCCAAGAGCGAGCGGGCCTACACCACGCTCAAGGCGGCGTTCAAGGAGCGGACGGTCGAGAAGGGCTACGCGGCCCTCGTCCAGGGCCACCCCGACCCCTCGCGCGGCACGATCGACGCGCCGATCGACCGGCACCCGAAGCACGACTGGAGGTTCGCCGTCGTCCAGGGCGGGCGCCCGTCGGTGACCCACTACGAGGTCGTCGAGGCATTCCCGGCCGCCAGCCTCGTCGACATCCGGCTGGAGACCGGCCGCACCCACCAGATCCGGGTCCACTTCTCCGCCCTCCGCCACCCCTGCGTCGGCGACACGACCTACGGCGCCGATCCGACCCTGGCCGCGCGGCTCGGCGTCTCGCGGCAGTGGCTGCACGCCGCACGGCTGGGCATCCCGCACCCCGCCGACGGGCGCTGGACGGAGTTCACCAGCCCGTTCCCGCCCGACCTGGCCGGCGCGCTCGACATCCTGCGCGCCGAGGCCTGACGCCGGTGCGAGCCAGCGTGCGAGCTCGGCCATGAGCACCGTCGGGCTGCCCGGCTCGCTCGCCGACTACGGCCCGGCCGCGCTGTCGGCGGTCGTGGTGGCGGGCTACCTGATCGTCGGCGAGCCGCTGGCCGGGCACGTGCTGCACCGCCGCTTCGAGGACCGGCTGCGCACCGACGACGGCGCCCGGCGGTCGTTCTACGGTCGGCTGCTGGTGCTGGAGTGGGGGCTGGCCGGGCTCGCCCTGGTCGTCTGGCTGGCCGCCCCCGGGGTGGACGCCGGGGCCGTGGGCCTGCGCTTGCCGCAGTCGTGGCCCGGCCCGCTGGCCACCGCGGCCACGGTCCTGGTGCTCGGCTTCGTCGCCGTCTCCACGCGGGTCCTGCGATCGGGGGCGCTGGCCCAGGCGGCGGACCAGCTGCACCGGCCGGGTCACTCCCCGCCCGTCCGCGGGCGCCACGCCGAGCCGTCGGTGCACGCGACCCTGGCGCTGCTGCCGCGCACCCGCGCCGAGCGACGGCTGTTCACCGTGGTGGGGATCACCGCCGGCGTGTGCGAGGAGTGGCTGTACCGCGGTTTCCTCCTCGCCGTCGTCGCCGCGGTGGGCGGCGGGCTGCCGACGTCGGTGCTGGTGGCCGTCGGCGCCGTGGCGTTCGGCCTGGCCCACGCCTACCAGGGGGTGGCCGGCATGGTGACCACCGGCGTCCTCGGCGGCGTGCTGGCCGGCCTCTACCTCGACACCGGCTCGCTGCTGCTCCCGGTCCTGCTGCACGCCGTCGTCGACCTGCGCTTCCTGCTCGTGCCGGCCTCCGCGCTGCCCGACGTCGTCCGGAGGCCGGCATGAGGGCCCGGCGTGCCACCGCGGCGGACTGGCCGGAGGTGGCCGCGCTGCGCACCCGCGTCTTCGTCGAGGAGCAGGGCGTGCCGGCCGACGTCGAGCGCGACGAGCACGACGCCACCGCGGTGCACGCCCTGGTTCGCGACGAGCGCGGGCGGGTGGTGGCGACCGGGCGGCTGCTGGTCCGCGACGGCCGCGCCGTCGTCGGCCGGATGGCCGTCGACACGGCGGTACGCGGGCGCGGGTACGGCGCCGCCGTCCTCGCCGAGCTGCACCGGCAGGCCGTCCTGCTAGGGCTGACCGAGGTCGAGCTGCACGCCCAGGTTCCGGCGCGGGGCTTCTACGAGCGGGCCGGCTACACGGCGGTCGGGGACGTCTACGAGGAGGCCGGCATCGCGCACGTCACGATGCGCCGTCCGCTGGCGGACGAGGTGTGACGGAGCGGTCCGCTGTGCCGAGACACATTCCTGTCGGTCCCCCGGAGTAGACCTCTGCGGTGCGAGGATCGGGTTCCCGCCGATCCCGTCCGGAGCACCGCCGCACCGCCCACCGGTCTTCCCCGCCGGTCGCCCGCCGGATCCCCGACGGCCGGGCACGCACGACCCGTGAGGAGCACCGACGCCCGTGAGCAACCCGTCGTCCGATCCGTTCGTGCACCTGCACGTACACACCGAGTACTCGATGCTCGACGGCGCGGCCAAGCTGCCGGAGGTCACCGCGGCCGCCGCCGAGTACGGGATGCCGGCGCTGGCGATGACCGACCACGGCAACGTCTTCGGCGCCTACGACTTCTACAAGCAGGCCAAGGGCGCCGGCGTGAAGCCGATCATCGGCATGGAGGGCTACTACACGCCCGGCTCGCGCTTCGACCGCGCGCCGTTCGACTTCGGCGACAACCTCATCGACGAGGACGGCGAGGGCGGGTCCTCTCGTGGCAAGGCCGCCTACACCCACATGACGCTGCTGGCCCGCACCACGGAGGGGATGCACAACCTCTTCCGCATCTCCTCGATGGCCAGCCTCGAGGGGCAGTACCGCAAGCCGCGGTTCGACCGCGACCTGCTGGAGCGCTACGGCACGGGCCTGATCGCCACCACCGGCTGCCCGTCGGGCGAGGTCAACATGTGGCTGCGCGCCGGCAAGTACGACCGCGCCCGCCAGGCCGCCGCCGACTTCCAGGACATCTTCGGGCGGGAGAACTTCTACGCCGAGCTGATGGACCACGGCCTGGCGATCGAGCAGAAGACCCGCCCGCAGCTGCTGCAGATCGCCGGCGAGCTGGGCATCCCGCTGCTGGCCACCAACGACCTGCACTACACGCACAAGGAGGACGCCGAGGCCCACGACGCACTGCTCTGCATCCAGACCGGATCGCGGCTGGGCGAGACCAACCGCTTCAAGTTCAACGGGGACGGCTACTACCTGAAGAGCGCCGCGGAGATGCGCGCGCTGTTCCCCGGCGAGCTCGCCTCCGCCTGCGACAACACACTGCTGGTCGCCGAGCAGTGCGAGGTGTCGTTCACCGAGGGCGCCGACCTCATGCCGCGCTTCCCGCTGCCGCCGGGGGAGGACGAGACCTCCTGGTTCGTCAAGGAGGTCGAGCGCGGGTTGCACAAGCGCTGGCCTGCCGGCATCCCCGACCACGTGCGCAAGCAGGCCGACTACGAGGTCGGGATCATCACCCAGATGGGCTTCCCGGGGTACTTCCTCGTGGTCGCCGACTTCATCAACTGGGCCAAGGACAACGGCATCCGGGTCGGCCCGGGCCGTGGCTCCGCGGCGGGCTCCCTGGCCGCCTACGCCATGGGCATCACCGACCTCGACCCGCTGGCGCACGGACTGATCTTCGAGCGCTTCCTCAACCCCGAGCGCGTCTCGATGCCCGACGTCGACATCGACTTCGACGACCGCCGCCGCGGTGAGGTCATCCAGTACGTCTCGCAGAAGTACGGCGAGGAGCGGGTCAGCCAGATCGTCACCTACGGCACGATCAAGGCCAAGGCCGCGATCAAGGACGCCGCACGCGTGCTCGACCGGCCCTACTCGGTGGGCGACGAGCTCACCAAGCTCATGCCGCCGTCGGTCATGGGCAAGGACATCCCGCTGTCGGGCATTTTCGACCCGGCCCACCCGCGCTACAAGGAGGCCACGGAGTTCCGCGCCCGCTACGAGGCCGACCCCGGGGCGGCCGAGGTCGTCGACCAGGCGCGCAAGCTCGAGGGGCTCAAGCGGCAGTGGGGCGTGCACGCCGCCGGCGTCATCATCGGCCGCTACCCGTTGATCGATAGCATCCCGATCATGCGCCGCGAGGCCGACGGCGCGGTCATCACGCAGTTCGACTACCCGACCTGCGAGACGCTCGGGCTGCTCAAGATGGACTTCCTGGGCCTGCGCAACCTCACGGTCATCGACGACGCGCTGCGCAACATCGTGACGAACGGCAAGGAACCGATCGACCTCGACGAGATCAGCAAGGACCTCACCGACCCGGCTACCTACGCGCTGCTGGCCCGCGGTGACACCCTCGGGGTCTTCCAGTTCGACGGCGGGCCGATGCGCTCGCTGCTGCGCCTGATGCGGCCGGACAACTTCGAGGACATCTCCGCCGTCGGCGCGCTCTACCGGCCCGGCCCGATGGGTGCCAACTCGCACACCAACTACGCGCTGCGCAAGAACGGCCAGCAGGAGATCACGCCGATCCACCCGGAGCTGGCCGAGCCGCTGGAGGACATCCTCGGCACGACCTACGGCCTGATCGTCTACCAGGAGCAGGTCATGGCGATCGCGCAGAAGGTCGCCGGGTACTCCCTCGGCAAGGCCGACCTGCTGCGCCGGGCGATGGGCAAGAAGAAGAAGTCGGTGCTGGACGCCGAGTTCGTCGGCTTCGAGGCGGGCATGAAGGAGCGCGGCTACTCCGCCGCGGCGATCAAGACGCTCTGGGACATCCTCGTCCCGTTCGCCGACTACGCGTTCAACAAGGCCCACTCGGCCGCCTACGGCCTGGTCTCGTACTGGACGGCGTACCTCAAGGCCAACTACCCGGCCGAGTACATGGCCGCGCTGCTCACCAGCGTCGGCGACGACAAGGACAAGCGGCCGATCTACCTGGCCGAGTGCCGCCGGATGGGCATCAAGGTGCTCCCGCCCGACGTCAACGAGTCGGCGGCGGACTTCACCCCGGTCGGCACCGACATCCGCTTCGGCCTGGCCTCGATCCGCAACGTCGGCCGCAACGTCGTCGACGGGATCGTGCGGTCCCGCGAGGAGCAGGGCGCCTTCCGGGACTTCGCCGACTTCCTGCGCAAGGTCGACGCCCTGGTGTGCAACAAGAAGGTCATCGAGTCGCTGTGCAAGGCCGGCGCCTTCGACTCCCTCGGCCACTCGCGGCAGGGCCTGGTCAGCGTGCACGCCAACGCGGTCGAGATGGCGATGGCGCTCAAGCGCAAGGAGGCCGAGGGGCAGTTCGACCTGTTCGGCGGCTTCGGCGGGGACGGCGCGGAGGAGGACCCGTTCGGCGGCGCGCTCGACGTCGCCATCCCCGCGGCGGACTGGTCGAAGTCCGAGCGGCTGGTCTTCGAGCGCGACATGCTCGGGCTCTACGTCTCCGACCACCCCCTGCACGGCGTCGAGCACGTCCTCACCGCGCACGCCGACACCCCGATCGCCGAGATCAACGCCGGGGGCGTGGAGGACGGCGCCAACGTGACGATCGCGGGCATCCTCACCGCGGTCGGCCCGCGCACCAACAAGCAAGGCGCGCCCTGGGCCATCGCCACCCTGGAGGACCTCGAATCCGGCATCGAGGTGCTGTTCTTCCCGAAGACCTGGCAGCAGGTGGCGGACAAGGTGGCCCGCGACCAGATCGTCGTCGTCAAGGGCCGGATCAGCCGGCGCGACGACCAGCCCTCGTTGTTCGGCGCCGAGGTCACCATCCCCGAGCTCACCGAGGGCCCGCGCGGCCCGGTGCTGGTCTCCATGCCCGCCGCCCGCTGCACCCCGCCGGTGGTCGAGCGGCTGCGCGAGGTGCTGGGCAGCCACCCGGGCACCACCGAGGTGCAGCTGAAGCTGGTCAACGGCAGCCGCGAGACCGTGCTGCGGTTGGACCAGGGGCTGCGGGTCCGGCCCAGCACGGCGCTCATGGGCGACATCAAGGCGCTGCTCGGTCCGACCAGCGTGGCGCTGCTGTGAAGAAGGACCATCCTTCCTTCCCACGCCTCCGGAAAGGACCCCGTCCTCCCCACCCCTCGCAGGCTCGGGACGGTGCCCGGGACGGGGCGGCCCGTGGGGCCCTGAAGGGTGGCCGTTCCAGTACGCCACCGGGCTCGCGGCGGGACCCTGCAGTAGATGGAGCGTCCCCCTCCCCGAGCCCTTCGCAAGCTCGGGGCACGCCAGGAGGGAGCCACGGGACGGGGCCGTGGGAGGAGCGCCGCCCGGCCGTCCGGCCGCCGGGGATGAGCCGCACAGCTGCGCGGGGTTGACTGGAGACGTGGACAGCACTCCCACCTCCGCTCCCGTCGGACCGCCGCCGCCCGTCCGCCCTGCGCGGTGGGGTGCCGGCGCCCCGTGGGCCGGCCGCGCCGAGCTGCGCGCCGACCTGCGCAGCTCGCTGGTGCTGGCCGGGGTGCTGCTGCTCGCCGGAGTGCCCGCCGGGTTGCTGTGGTGGGCGCTGGCGCCGCGGGCCCTCTTCGAGGTCACCGAGGAGGGCCCGATCGTGGTCGGGCGCCCGTCGGCCGAGCTGCTCGTCGCCGACGACGGCGTCTACACCCTCGTGCTGGCCGGCCTGGGGCTCCTGGCCGGGCTGGTCTCCTGGCGGCTGCGCCGCCGGCGCGGGGTCGCCACCGTGCTCGCCCTGGCCGGCGGGATGGTGATGGCCGCCCTCGTCGCCTGGCAACTGGGCGAGCTGCTCGGGGCCGGCCCCTCCGACGTGCAGCTGGCCGACATCGGCACCCGGATCGTCACCCCGCTGGTACTGGGCTCACCGGCAGCGCTGGCGGTCGGCCCGTTCCTCGCCGTCCTGACCTACGTGGTCGCCACGCTGTTCGCCGCCTCCGACGACCTCGACCGGCCTGACCCCGTGCCGGCCCCCACGGGCGCCGCGCCCCCGTCGCCCGGGGTGACGCCGCGCGAGAGCGGCCCCGCTGCAGGGTCCCGCCGCGAGTTCGCGAGTGGTGGGGGGCAGCGGGGTCCTGCTAGTTGACGCTGCGCGGGCCGGCGAAGCGCTGCAGCGGCGCCGGCACCGCGCCGACCGCCTCGAGCAGGGTCAGCTCGCGGCGCAGCAGCCGCGACTCCGTCTGCAGCCGCCGGCGGGTCGCGGACTCGGCGAGCAGCGCCTGCCGGTCCTCGGTGGTCAGCAGCGCCGCCGAGGCCACCAGGTAGGAGAGCGCCCGCGGGTCACCGGAGACCGCCCGGAGGAGGTCCGCGGTGTCGGGCTGCTCGCCGTCGGCCTCACCGGTCAGCGTGGTCACCGCAGCGACGTAGCGCGCGAACAGTCCGCCCACCCCGCGGACGAGCACCTCCATCGAGCCGCGCGCGACCTCGCTGACGAGATCCTCGTGCTCGGCGTCGGGTGCCGCGCCGCCGGGCACGACCAGTCCGTCCTGGTCGCCGGCGGCCTCCTCGGCGGCCTCCTCCTCGGCCAGCCACTCGATCTCGGCCTGCAGGTACGGCGGGTCGTCCGCGACGACGACGTCGAGCAGGCGGAACCGGTCGCCGCCAGCGGTGACGATGCGGAAGCCGCCGTCGGACTGGGGCCGCACGGTCTGCAGGCGCGCGGTGCAGCCCACGTCGTAGAGGGCCTCTGCCGGGGCGACCTCCTCGACCTCCCAGCCCTGCCGGATGGCGACCACACCGAAGCAGCGGGCCCCGCTCTCCGGCAGCTCCAGCAGGTCGCGGACCAGCCGCCGGTAGCGCGGCTCGAAGACCTGCAGCGGCAGGACCACCCCGGGGAACAGCGGTGTCCCCAGCGGGAAGAGTGGGATCAGGTCCACGGCAGGCGAGCCTACGGGTGGCCGTGGTTGCGGACCGGGCAGGACGCCGACCCGCCCACCCCCGGCGGCTATCCTGAGGTGTTCCGTCCCCGCCCCGGAGGTCCGCCCGTGCTCGCCCGCATCGACCTGCGTGGCTCCGCCCTGCCGGGGGTGCGTGAGCTCGCCGGCCTACTGCCCCGCGCCGCCACCGACATCGACTCGGTGCTCGCCACGGTCCGGCCGCTGTGCGAGGACGTCCGGCTGCGCGGCGCCCAGGCCGTCCGCGAGATCACCGCCCGCCTCGACGGCGTCGACCTGGCGGACTTCGCCGTCCCGCAGGAGGCGATCGAGGCCGCGCTCGCCGGGATCGACCCGGCCGTCCGGGCCGCCCTCGAGGAGGCCATCGCCCGCGTCCGCCGGGTGCACGCCGACCAGCGCCGCACCGACGTCACCACCCAGGTGGTCCGCGGCGGCACGGTCACCGAGCGCTGGGTGCCGGTGCGCCGCGTCGGCCTCTACGTGCCCGGCGGCCTGGCTCCCCTGCTGTCCAGCGTGGTCATGAACGTCGTCCCGGCGCAGATCGCCGGGGTGGAGTCGATCGCGGTGGCCTCCCCGCCGCAGCGCGACCACGGCGGGCTACCGGACCCCGGCGTCCTGGCCGCGTGCGCGCTGCTCGGCGTTCGCGAGGTCTACGCCGTCGGCGGGGCGCAGGCCATCGCCGTCTTCGGCTACGGCGCCGGCTCCTGCGAGCCGGTCGACATGGTCACCGGCCCGGGCAACGTCTACGTGACGGCGGCCAAGCGGCTGCTGCGCGGCCTCATCGGCATCGACTCCGAGGCCGGCCCCACCGAGGTGGCGATCCTCGCCGACGAGACCGCCGATGCGGTGCACGTCGCCGCCGACCTGATCAGCCAGGCCGAGCACGACCCGCTGGCCGGCGCGGTGCTGGTCACCACCAGCGAGGCCCTCGCCGACGCCGTCCTCGACCTGATGCCCGGGCAGGTGGCCGCCACCAAGCACTCCGACCGGATCCTCGCCGCGCTGGACGGCAGCCAGTCCGGCGTCGTCCTGGTGGACGACGTCGAGGCCGGCCTGCGGGTGGTCGACGCCTACGCCGCCGAGCACCTGGAGATCCAGACCCGGAACGCCCGCGAGGTCGCGCTGCGGGTGCGCAACGCCGGGGCGGTGTTCGTCGGCGCCTGGTCGCCGGTGTCGCTGGGTGACTACATCGCCGGCTCCAACCACGTGCTTCCCACCGGTGGCTGCGCCCGGCACTCCAGCGGCCTGTCGGTGCAGTCGTTCCTGCGCGGCATCCACGTCGTCGAGTACGACGAGCAGGCCCTCGCCGAGGTCGCCGGGCACATCGACGCCCTGGCCGGCGCGGAGGACCTGCCCGCGCACGCCGCCGCTGTCCGGGCCCGGCAGCGCGCATGACCCACGTCGTCGCCAGCAGCATGGACGAGCTCCCGCTGCGGCCGGAGCTGCGCGGCCGCACGCCCTACGGCGCCCCGCAGCTGCAGGTCAAGCACCGGCTCAACACCAACGAGAACCCGCACCCGCTGCCGGCGGAGCTGCTCGCCGACCTCGGCGCGGCGCTCGGGCACGCGGCGCTGGAGCTGAACCGCTACCCCGACCGGGACGCGCTCGACCTCCGCCGCGACCTGGCCGCCTACCTGACCCGCACCAGCGGGGAGACCGTGCAGCCGGCACAGGTGTGGGCGGCCAACGGGTCCAACGAGGTGCTCCAGCAGATCCTGCAGGCATTCGGTGGAGCGGGGCGGACGGCGCTGGGCTTCACGCCGTCCTACTCGATGCACCCGATCATCGCGGCGGGCACCGGCACCGCCTGGGTCGACGGGCACCGCCGCGACGACTTCACCATCGACGCGGCGCAGGCCGCGGCGCAGGTGCGCGAGGTGCGCCCGGACGTCGTGTTCGTGACCAGCCCCAACAACCCGACCGGCACCGCGGTGGCGCTGGAGACGATCGCCACGGTCTACGACGCCACCACCGGCGTGGTCGTCGTCGACGAGGCCTACACCGAGTTCGCCCGCACCGGCACCCGCTCGGCGCTGACCCTGCTGCCCGGCCGGCCGCGGCTGCTGGTCAGCCGGACGATGAGCAAGGCGTTCGGGATGGCCGGCCTGCGGCTGGGCTACCTGGCCGCCGACCCGGCCGTCGTCGACGCGCTGCAGCTGGTCCGGCTGCCGTACCACCTGTCGTCCCTGACCCAGGCGGCCGCGCGGACGGCGCTGGCGCACACCGACGCGCTGCTGGCGACCGTCGACGCGGTCAAGGCACAGCGGGACCGCATCGTCGCCGCGCTGCCGGGCCTGGGGCTGACCAGCGTGCCCAGCGACGCGAACTTCGTGCTCTTCGGGCACTTCGCCGACGCCCCCGGCGTCTGGAAGGCACTGCTCGAGCACGACGTCCTCGTGCGCGACGTCGGACTGCCCGGTTGGCTGCGGGTGACCGCCGGGACGCCGGAGGAGACCGATGCCTTTCTCACCGCGCTGGGTGAGGTCGTTCGTGAGCAGGGTGCGTCCTGATGGGTCCGTGGCCGGGAACCTCCCGAACCCTCCTGGGTGAGGTCGTCCGGGAGCAGCACCTGGGAGACTCGGGGTCATGAGCCGCACCGCACGCGTCGAGCGCGAGACCAGCGAGACCAAGCTCGTCGTCGAGCTGGACCTCGACGGCACCGGGAAGAGCTCGATCAGTACCGGAGTGGGCTTCTACGACCACATGCTGACCGCCCTGTCCAAGCACAGCGGCATCGACCTCACCGTGCAGGCCGACGGCGACCTGCACATCGACGCCCACCACACCGTGGAGGACGTCGCCATCGCCCTCGGCCAGGCGTTCGCCCAGGCGCTGGGGGACAAGAAGGGGATCACCCGCTACGGCGACGCCACGATCCCCATGGACGAGGTGCTGGCGCAGGCGGCGGTCGACCTCTCCGGTCGGCCGTACTTCGTGCACGCCGAGCCCGAGGACATGACGCCGATGATCGGGCCGGACTACCCGACGTCGCTCACCAAGCACGTGCTGGAGTCCTTCGCCTTCAACGCGCGGATCAGCCTGCACGTGCGGGTGCTCTACGCCGGCC
Source organism: Geodermatophilus sp. DF01-2 (assembly GCF_004571065.1). Classification (GTDB taxonomy): domain Bacteria; phylum Actinomycetota; class Actinomycetes; order Mycobacteriales; family Geodermatophilaceae; genus Geodermatophilus. Next base: position 22,457 of record NZ_SPQN01000028.1, on the reverse strand, counting down.
GCGACGCCCACCACATCGTCGAGGGCCAGTTCAAGGCGCTGGCCCGGGCGCTGCGGGCGGCGGTCGCGATCGACCCGCGGGTGACCGACGTCCCCTCCACCAAGGGCGCCCTGTAGGTGGGCTTCGGCGTCGTCCTCCTGGTCCTCGGCGGGTTCCTGCTCGGCGGGGCCTACAGCATCTGGAAGGCCGACTCCGACACCCGCGGGCGGACCGGCCCGCAGGTCGGCTTCGCCGTCGTCCTGCTCGTGGGCGCGGTACTGGCCACCGCGTCAGGCATCCTGCGCCTGGTGTGAGCGACGAGGCCCGCTTCCTGGACGCCGTCCTCGCCGACTCCACGGTGGCGGCGGTTCTGGAACGCGCCCCGGAGCTGGGCGTGGGGGACTTGTGGCTCACCGCCGGTGTGCTGTTCCAGGCGGTGTGGAACGAGTTGACCGGGCGTCCGACGGGCACCGGGGTCCGGGACGCCGACCTGTTCTACTTCGACTCCGACACCTCCTGGGACGCCGAGGACGCCGTCATCCGCCGCGGCGCCGAGCTGTTCGGCGACCTCCCCGTGCCGGTGGAGATCCGCAACGAGGCCCGGGTGCACCTGTGGTACGCCGACCGTTTCGGCACCCCGGCCCCGCCGTTCCGGGACTGCGCCGACGCCATCGACTCGTTCGCCGCCGTGTGCTGCTGCTACGGCGTCACCGTCGACTCCGACGGCCGACCCCGCGTCTACGCGCCGTACGGCTACGACGACCTTTTCGGGCTCGTGGTTCGGCGGAACCGGCGCGGCCCCGCCCCGCGACACGTGTACGAGGCCAAGGCGGCGCGCTGGACGAGCGTCTGGCCGGAGCTCACCGTGCTGCCCTGGGAGGACGGCCACGGGCCCCGGTGATGGGCGGCGGCCCCCGATTCCCGTCCTCGCACACGCGGATAGCCGGCAGCCGACCGAGGCCCGTGGGTGGGCGTCGGTCGACTGCCGGCCCACCGTTGACGCGCGCCGGCGTGCACGCACGCCGAGCCGCACGACCTCGAGGATCGTGCGGCTCGGCGTGGAGTGGGTTCGGGTCAAGCGGCTGTGTCGAGAAATGATGGCCCGGTGATGATCTCGGTGCCGTCGGGTCGCCAGGTCCGCCATCGGCCGTCGGGTTGGCGCTCCACCCGGAACCCGTGGTGGACCTTGGTGTGATGGCGCTCGCACAGCAGAGCGGCGTTGTCCAGGTTGGTCTCGCCGCCGTGGATCCACTCCAGCTGGTGGTGCATGTCGCACCACCAGGTCGGTGCTCCGCAGCCGGCGAACACGCAGCCGCCGTCGCGGACCTCCGCAGCCCGGCGCACGTGCGCCGGGAACAGCCGGACAGTGCGGGAGTAGTCCAGCGGCACCCCGTCGGGCCCCATCACGATCCGGCTGACCTGCCCGTCGCAGGCCACCCACCGGGCCCGGGCGGCGGAGATCGTGGCCCCGAAACCCATGTCCGCCGCCCCGGGGTTGGTGGCCGGGTCGGCCAGGTCCTCGAGGACGACCTTGACGATCACGTGGGGCTTCACGCCGCGCAGGATCGGCAGGTTCCCCGAAGCCAGCTGGTTGTCGCACAGCTGCACCAGCGCGTCGGCCTGCTGCTGGGCGCGGGTGCGCTCATCGCCGGCGCAGCGGCCGGCCTGCACCAGCGACTCCAGCGCCGCCTGCAGCTTCTCCCCACCCACCGCATCCAGGTCGAACTGGCCGGAGATCGACCCGTCGGCGTGCTTGGTGATCACCAGCCGCCGCCCTTCGGTGGGGTCGGGCTCGGGCCCGTCGGCGTCCAGCCGGTCGAGGTAGTGGTGCACCGCCTTGGCCACCTCGGCGTGCGGACAAGTCACCGCCACCTCGGTCAGCACGGCGTCGACCGCGCCCAGGTCCACGCCCTGCTCGGCGGCCATCGCGAGGTGCTCCGGCTCGGCGACCCGGCCGATCACCGCCGCCTGCTCACCGGTCACCTGCCCGGCCGCGAAGGCCGAAGCGAGAGCCGGCAGGTGTTCCAGCGCCCGCCCGGCGCGCACCACCCGCGCCGCTTCCGCGGTCGACAGGTGCCCGTGCCCGCGCAGCCAGGACGGCATGGTCTTCAGCCCGTCGACCTCCGCGGCGCCGGACACCTCGCACGCGCGCACCGTACGGGCGATCTCCGCGGCCAACCGGTTCTGCGCCACCAGCAGCGGGCGCAGCCGGTCGAGCAGCTGCGGACCGAACATCGGCGTGAGGTCGTCAGCGGCGAGGGTGTCCAGAGCGGCCAGCAGCTCCTCCACGACACCTCCCACTTGACTCGAACGTTTGTACGAAGCCTACCGCGGCCGTTGCGACTTGACAACACGTATTGGCAGGTCAGACGCCTGTCCACAGATGTCCCGAGGCCCTTGACGTCGGTGACCGCGCTCGTCGCACCGGCGGCTGCGCCGTCCTCGGTCGGGCGGTGCGACGGCCACCACCGCGCCTGCGGGAATCCGGTCAGGCGCGCGATCGCTCCCACGTACCGTGGCAACCGTGAAGAAGGTCCGTAGGAAGGTGGCGGTCCTCGACTACGGCTCGGGCAACCTCCGCTCGGCCGAACGCGCACTGACCCGCGTCGGTGCCGACGTCACGGTGACCGCCGACCCCCATGCCGCCCTGGAGGCCGACGGCCTCGTCGTCCCCGGGGTCGGTGCCTTCGCCGCGTGCATGGCCGGCCTCAGGGCCGTCGACGGCCCGCGGGTGATCGGCCGCCGGCTGGCCGGCGGCCGTCCGGTGCTGGGGGTCTGCGTGGGCATGCAGGTGCTCTTCGAGCGCGGCGTCGAGCACGGTCACGACGCCGAGGGCTGCGGCGAGTGGCCCGGCGTGGTGGAGCAGCTGCAGGCGCCGGTGCTACCGCACATGGGCTGGAACACCGTGCACGTGCCGCAGAAGACGGTGCTGTTCGACGGGCTCGAGGACCAGCGCTTCTACTTCGTGCACTCCTACGGGGTGCGCAACTTCCCGCTCGGATCCGACGGCCCGCCGTCCCCGCTGGCCGCCCCGCTGGTGACCTGGGCCGAGCACGGCGACCGGTTCGTCGCCGGGGTGGAGAACGGCGCGCTGTCGGCCACCCAGTTCCACCCGGAGAAGTCCGGGGACGCCGGGGCCCAGCTGCTCACCAACTGGCTGCACACGCTCTGACCCACCCCGGTCACTGGAGCGGGAACGGCGACTGCAGCCACCACGGCGCGTCGACGACCTCGACCCGCGCCACCCACTTGACCCACCAGAAGCCCCGCCGGCCCGGGGCCACCAGCCGCACCGGTGCCCCGTGTCCCGGGAAGAGCGGTCGGCCCGCCGCGTGCGTGGCCAGCAGCAGCCGCCCGGCGTCGTGCAGCGGCAGCCGGCGGCGGAAGCCGGTGACAGAGACGACGTCGATGCTGCCGTCGGCCGGCAGGTCCGGGCCCAGGTGCTCCCCGAGCAGCCGGTCGAGGCGGACGCCGCGCCAGTCCTGGGTCGCGTACCAGCCGCCGGTGCAGTCCAGCACCGCGCGGACGGCGTCCCCGCGGTCCAGGTCGGCCACCGGCACCCGCACCCGGCGGCCGGCGCCGACCAGCTCCAGCGTCGCCGGGACGTCCTCCGGGACGGTGTCGGTGAACCACTGGGTGACCGGCATGGCAGCCGGCTCGTCGGTGCCGCGCTCGAAGGACCCCGTGGCCCGCCGCTCGGCGCCCGGTGCGCCGGTCAGCCGGATCAGGCCCTCGCCGGCGACCCACAGGGCGGCCGCGCCGGCAGCCAGCCCGCCGGCCCGCAGCAGCCCGCGGCGGTCGAGGTCGGTGGCCCGCGGCCGCTGACGCCGTCCCCACGCGTGGACGACGACCAGGGCGAGGGTCGCCACCCCGGCGGCCACGTGCAGGTGCAGCACCGGGACGCCGGCCGACCAGGACCACGGCCCGGTGACCCCGACGGCGTGCAGCACGCCGGTGAGCAGGGTGACCAGCGTGGCCACGCCGAGGGCGACCCCGCCGCTGCCCCGTCTCCCGGCCGGACGGCGCCGTGCCCGGCGCACCACGACGGCCTTCCAGGGGACGAGGAGCAGCAGCCCGAGCCCGGCGGCGCCGTGGGCCGCGACGACCAGCCGCGCGGGGCCGGGCGATCCGACGGCGAAGGCGAGGACGCCGGTCCCGCCGGCCAGCAGGAGCAGCGCGAGCAGGCCCACGTTGGTGCGCCGTCCCGCACGGCGGGGGAGCCGGGGCGAGGGCAGGGCCATGCTCCGAGTGTCCCCGCGCGGCGCGGTCAGCTGCGCAGGTACGAGGCGCCGTTCACGTCGATGATCGTCCCGGTGGAGAACCGTGCGCCGGGCGAGGCCAGCCACAGCACCGCCGAGGCGACCTCTTCCGGCCGGGCCACCCGGCCGTAGGGCGACTGCGCTCGGACGGCGTCCCCGCCGGGACCGTCGAGCACCTCCCGGGCCATCTCGGTCTGCACGAAGCCCGGGGCCACGGTGCCGACGGAGATGCCGTGCGGGGCCAGCGCGATCGCCATCGACTGGCCGAACGCGTTGAGCCCCGCCTTCGACGCACCGTACGCCGGGGTGTCCGGCTCACCGCGGAACGCGCCGCGGCTGGAGACGTTGACCACCGCGCCGCCACCCGCCGCGACGAGGTGCGGCACCGCGCGGAAGGTCGCGTTCGCCGCGCCGAGCAGGTTGACCGCCAGCGTCCGCGACCACGCGGCCTGCCACTCTTCGTAGGAGACCGACAGCGGCGGGTGCGCGGTGAACACCCCGGCGTTGTTGACCAGCACCTCCAGCCCGCCCAGTGCTGCGGCGGCCTCGTCGACCATCCGGCCCACCTCGTCGGCGTCGGCGAGGTCGGCCTGCACCAGGACGTGCCCGTTCCCGGGCAGTTCGGCGAGGACCCGCGCGGCACGTTCGCGGGAGGCGCCCCAGTGCACCGCGACGCGGTCGCCCGCGGCGGCGAAGGCATGCGCGGTCGCCCGGCCGATGCCGCGCGAGCCGCCGGTGACCAGCACCGCGCGGGAGGAGGGGGCGCCGGCCGTGTCGATCGTCACGAGCGGGCAGTCAACCAGCCGCCGGGCAGCACCTCTGCCGGGTGGGTCAGAGCGCGGCCAGGCCCCGCACCACAGCCGCGACCCCACCGGCCAACGCGACGGCGATCACCAGGCGCAGCCCACGGGCGGCGCCCAGGCGGGAGCCCACCGCCTCGCCGGCGACGATGCCCGCGACCAGGGCCACCCCGCTGACCACCCATCCCACGACGCCGAGCGACGGCAGGCCCTTGCCGGCGAGCGAGGCGACGTTGACCAGGAGCAGGGTCGCCTGCGCGGTCGGGATGAACACCGGCAGCGGCCAGTGCCGCGACACCGCGTAGGCGGTCACCATGGGCCCGCCGACCCCGGCGGTGGCGTTCATGAACCCGGAGAGGGCGCCGGCCACGGCCGCCGACCCGCGACCGGGCAGGAGCTCGCGGCGGCGGCCGACCGCGACGACCAGGACGGCGGCGACGGACAACGTCCCGACGGCGATCAGCAGGGGCCCCTCGGGCAGGCTGCGGACGACCAGCACGCCCAGCGGGACCGCCAGCAGCGCCGGCACCGCGAGGAGGGCGACCTGTCGCCACAGCGCCTGCCGCCAGGTCCGGGCCAGGACCAGGGCACACAGCGTCCCGGACAGCGCGTTGCTGAGCGCGACCCCGGCCGTGGGTCCGGCCACGAGGACGAGGAAGGGGGCGGCCACCAGGGCGAAGCCCAGCCCGGTGGCCCGCTGGGTCAGCGCGCCGAGCAGGACGGCGGCGGCCAGCAGGCCGGTCTCGAGTCCGCTCACCAGTGGCCGCGGTGGACGACGTCGTCGAGCCCCCGCCGTCCGCGCCGCAGGGACGGCGACCGGCGGTCCTCACCGCCCGGGTAGCCGACCGACAGGCAGCCGACCGGGCGGTGGGTGTCCGGCACGCCGAACGCCGCCCGGAAGGCGTCCACCCGCTCGGCCGGGACGCCGAAGAGGCACGCCCCCAGCCCCTCGTCGACCGCGGTCAGCAACATCAGCAGCGCCGCCATGCCGGTGTCGACGTCCCAGTAGGGGACCGGCCAGCGCGCCTCGTCCCGGTCGGTCCAGCCCTTGTCCGGCTCGGCGTAGCGGTCCAGGTAGGCCGCCTTGGACGACAGCGGCACCACGAGCAGCGGCGCCCGGCGCATCCGGGTGAGCCACCCGTCGGGAGCGCCGGCGGACGCCGTCACCGACCAGAACAGGTCGCGCTCCCCGGGCGTCTCGAGCACGAGGAACGCCCAGCCCTGGGTGAACCCGGCCGACGGCGCGCGCAACGCGTGCTCGAGCAGCCGCTCGCGCACCTCGGGCGGCACCGGCCGGTCGGGGTCGTAGTCGCGCACCATGCGCCGCCGGCGGACGACGTCGGAGAACTCCACGGCAGGCACCCTGCCGGAACGGTCGGAACCCCGCCGAGAGGGGCCTCGCGTGTGGCAGCTCGTCCACGGCGACGCCGGTGCGTACGGTTTCTTGTACGCGACAAGAGAGGTCCGACTCATGCGAACGATGACGTACTCGGAGTCCCGCGCCAGGTACGCGGAGACCTTGAACGCGGTCGTCGACGACCGGGAAGAGGTGATCATCACGCGCGCCGGCCGTGACCCCGTGGTCATGGTCGCGCTCGAGGACTACGAAGCGCTCAAGGAGACGGCCTACCTGCTGCGCAACCCGGCCAACGCCCGGCGGCTGCTCGCCTCCATCGAGCGCCTGGAGGCAGGTTCAGGGGTTCCGCGAGACCTCGCTGAGTGAAGCTGGTGTGGGACGAGTCGGCCTGGGACGACTACGTCTGGTGGCAGACCCAGGACCGGCGCGTCCTCCGGCGCATCAACGCCCTGGTCAAGGACATCGAGGGCAACGGCGATGCCGGAATCGGGAAGCCCGGACCGCTGAAGCACGGCTCCTCCGGCTACTGGTCGCGCCGCATCACCGCGGAGCACCGACTGGTCTACAAGTACGGCGGGGACGAGATCCGGATCGCCGCCTGCCGGTACCACTACGAGGACTGATCGAGCCGGCACCGGCCGGCCCGGGTGGCGGTCGAGGACCGGCCGGTGCCGGCGGACGACATCAGCGAGCTCCAGGGCACGGCTCCGTGGCGCCACCCCTGTCACCCGGCGAACGAGCGGCGCTTCGGCCCCCTCCCGGGTACCGCCCCGAGCTCGCGAGGGGTGGGGAGGAGGGGGTCCTCTTTCAGGCCGAGCGGCCGAGCCGGGCCAGGACGCGCGTCTGCCGGTCGGCGTCATCCGGCACGTCGACGGCCGGCTCGCAGATGCCCTCCATGTACAGCGCCTCGCCGTCGAGCTCTGCGGCCGCCTCGATCCGGTCCAGCTCGTCGTCGGTGAACCGGTCGGCGGCGCCGACCGCCCGGGCGAGGTCCCAGCGGTGCACGAGCATGTCCCAGACGTAGAACTGCTCGATCGCCGCGCCGACCGTGGTGCGCCCGAAGAAGCCGTCGAACTCCGTCGCCGCGAGAGCGTCGTCGGCCAACGCGTCGGCGACGCGCTTCGCGTGTCTCCGCCACGCGCCGGCCGGGTCGGCGGCGACGTCCGGCGCCTCGCCCAGGTCCACGCCGTGGGTGGTGAGGAATTCCCGTTGTGTCTCGATCATGTGCCCGATGACGTCCGCGGCTGACCATCCCTCGCAGGGCGACGGGTTGGTCCAGCCGGACGGGGGCACGGCGTCGAGGACGTCGATGAGCGGCCGGTCGGCCGCGGCGTACTGCGTCGCTGTCGTGTTCACGGGCCGACCGTAGGAACGTGGGGCAGGCTCGGTCTTGATGAAACCCGACGAAGACCGGCCGGAGGACGCACCGGCTGCGCTGGACGTGATCGAGCGTGCCCACCTCAAGGAGCCGGGGGACGCATCGCACGTCCTGTACCGGTACGAGGCCGCCGCGGAGTTCGACGGGCTGCTGCAGCGGTTCTGGATCCCCGTGTGGTCGGTACCGCCCGGGCGGGAGTCGGTCCAGCGGGTGCTTCAGTACCCCGTGTCGCTGGTCGTCGTCTCCGCCGAGTACGCGCGCTTCTACGGCGTCGTCTCCGGGCTGTCCACGACCACGCTGACCGGCACCGGCTGGGCGGCCGGCGTGATGTGCGCGCCGGCCGCGGGCAGCCTCGTCGCCGGAGGCCCGATGAGCCAGTACACCAACCGGTACGTCGACGTGGCCGACGTCCTCGGCGCCGCGGGGGAGCGGCTGACCGTGCGGGTCCGGGAAGCGATGGCCTCCGACCCGCACGCACCGACTGCCCACGGCGCCGCCATGGCGGCGTTCGGCGACGCGCTGCGCCCGCTCCTGCGGGTCGACGCCGAGGGCACCCTGGTCAACCGGATCGTGGCCTTCGTCGAGGGGAACCGCGAGGTCACCCGGGTGGCCCAGGTCTGCGCCCGGTTCGAGCTGTCCGAGCGGACGCTGCAGCGGCTGGTCCACCGCCGGCTCGGTCTGACGCCGAAGTGGCTCATCCAGCGCCGGCGGCTGCAGGAGGCCGCCGAGCGGCTGCGCGCCCGCCCGTCGAGCCTCGGCGAGGTGGCGGCGCTGCTCGGCTACGCTGATCAGGCCCACTTCACCCGCGACTTCGCCCGGGTCACCGACCTGACCCCGGGGCGGTTCGCCGCCCGGTACGCGCCCGGGAGCTGACGCGGGCCACCGCGCGGAGGTCCCTAGGCTGTCGGGCGTGCCGAAGCTCCAACTCCTCCCCGCCGTCGACGTCGCCGACGGCCAGGCCGTCCGCCTCGTGCAAGGGGAGGCCGGCAGCGAGACCTCCTACGGCGACCCGTTGGACGCCGCGCTGCAGTGGCAGCGGGACGGCGCGCAATGGGTGCACCTGGTCGATCTCGACGCCGCGTTCGGCCGGGGCAGCAACCGTGACCTGCTGGCTCGCGTGGTCGGTGAGCTGGACGTCGACGTCGAGCTCTCCGGCGGCATCCGGGACGACGAGTCGCTGGCCGCGGCCCTGGCCACCGGTTGCCGCCGGGTCAACCTCGGCACCGCCGCGCTCGAGTCGCCCGAGTGGTGCGCCCGCGCGATCGCCGAGCACGGCGACCGGATCGCCGTCGGCCTCGACGTCCGCGGCACCCGACTGGCCGCCCGCGGCTGGACCCGCGAGGGCGGCGAGCTCTACGACACCCTCGCCCGCCTCGACGCCGAGGGCTGCGCCCGCTACGTGCTCACCGACATCACCAAGGACGGCACGCTGCGCGGTCCCAACCTGGACCTGCTGCGGGAGGTCTGCGCCGCCACGCCGCGCCCGGTGGTCGCCTCCGGCGGGGTCAGCTCGCTCGACGACATCCGCGCGCTGGCCGGGCTGACCCCCGTCGGCGTCGAGGGCGCGATCGTCGGCAAGGCCCTCTACGCCGGCGCCTTCACGCTGCCCGAGGCGCTGCACGTGACCGAGCTCGCGAGGTCACGCCTGAGCACAGCACCGCCGGGCACGGGCCCGACGAGCGCCAGCGAGGAGGACGCGTGATCGGGGAGCTGGCCTCGTGAGGATCGTCCGGTCCGGCTCCGACACCCCCTGGGAGGCGATCGTCGGCTACAGCCGCGTGGTGGTGCACGGCGACATGGCCTGGGTGAGCGGCACGACCGCCACGGTGGACGGCGAGGTGGTCCACCCGGGGGACGCGGCGGCACAGACCCGCCAGGCGCTGGCCAACCTGGCCGCCGCCCTGGAGCGGGTCGGGTTCTCCGTCGCCGACGTCGTCCGCACCCGGCTGTTCGTCACCGACATCTCCCGCTGGGAGGACGTCGGCCGCGCCCACGGCGAGGTGTTCGGCGACGTCCGGCCGGCCACCTCGATGGTCCAGGTCGCCGCGCTGATCGACCCCGCGATGCTGGTGGAGATCGAGGCCGATGCGGTCCGGAGGACGGGAGCATGAGCCTGGCCGTGCGCGTGATCCCGTGCCTGGACGTCGACGCCGGCCGGGTGGTCAAGGGCGTCAACTTCGTCGACCTGCGCGACGCCGGCGACCCGGTGGAGATGGCCCGCGTGTACGACGCGGAGGGCGCCGACGAGCTGACCTTCCTCGACATCACCGCGAGCTCCGGCGACCGGGAGACCACCTACGCCGTGGTCCGCCGGACCGCGGAGAGCGTGTTCATCCCGCTGACCGTCGGTGGCGGCGTCCGGTCGGTCATCGACGTCGACCGGTTGCTGCGGGCCGGCGCGGACAAGGTCGCGGTCAACACCGCGGCCGTGGCCCGGCCGGAGCTGATCAGCGAGATCAGCGACCGCTTCGGCAACCAGGTCCTGGTGCTCTCCCTCGACGCACGCCGCTGCCGGGACGGCGCGGTCACCGACTCCGGCTTCGAGATCACCACGCACGGCGGGCGGCGCGGCACCGGCCGGGACGCCGTGGAGTGGGTGGTGCAGGCCGCCGCGCTCGGGGTGGGTGAGGTGCTGCTCAACTCGATGGACGCCGACGGCACGGAGGCCGGCTTCGACCTCGAGCTGATCCGCGCCGTGCGCCGCGAGGTCACCGTGCCGGTCATCGCCAGCGGCGGCGCGGGAGAGCCCGCACACTTCCCGCCCGCGGTGGAGGCCGGCGCGGACGCCGTCCTCGCCGCAACCGTCTTCCACTTCGGCAAGCTGCGCGTCGGCGACGTCAAGGGCGCCCTCGGCGACGCCGGCGTCCCGATCCGCCGGGAGACCGACCATCCGCTGCCGTAGCGGAGCGCACGCGCACCCCGGCACTGCAGCCGGTGACGGCCACGCGGGCAGTCGCCGGGGCGTGGGACCAAGGTCCGTCCTCGAGTCCCCGCTCCGGTGCGAGCATCGCCGGACCCGCTCTCCGCAGGAGGCAGCGATGGCCACCCCGACCGTGCAGTCCGGCATCCGCGGCTTCCGGGGGGAGGTGCTCCGGCCCGGCGACCCCGGTTACGACGACGCGCGCCGCGTCTTCAACGGCATGGTCGACCGGTCGCCGGCCCTGATCGCCCGCTGCACGGACACCGACGACGTCGTGGCCGCGGTCGGGCACGCGCGGGACGCCGGCCTGCCGCTGGCGGTGCACGGCGGCGGGCACGGGGTCGTGGGGCACGCGGTGTGCGAGGCCGGGCTGATGCTCGACCTGCGGCCGATGAACCGGGTGCAGGTCCGGGTGTCGGACCGTTCGGTGCGCGCGGAGGGCGGCGCCACGTGGGGACAGTTCGACGCGGCCACCCAGGAACACGGGCTCGCGGTGACCGGCGGCCGGGTGTCCTCGACGGGAGTCGGTGGGCTCGCGCTCGGCAGCGGCAGCGGCTGGTTGGAGCGCAAGCTCGGCTACACCTGCGACAGCCTCACCGGTGCCCAGGTGGTCACCGCAACGGGCGAGGTGCTCGAGGTCGGCGCCGACCAGGAGCCCGACCTGTTCTGGGCGCTGCGCGGTGGCGGCGGCAACTTCGGCGTGGTCACCCGCTTCGACTTCCGCGCCTCTCCGATGGGGCCGGTCCTCCTCGGCGGCATGCTCATGTACCCCCACGACGACACCGTGGACGTCGTCCGGCACTACCGCGACTTCATGAACCAGGCGCCGGACGAGGTCGGCGGCGCGGCCGCGTTCATCTCCGCCCCGCCGGAGCCGTTCGTGCCCGAGCCGGTGCGGGGCCGCCCGGTCCTGGGGATCGTCGTCGTGTACGCCGGCGACGTGGAGGAGGGACGGACGGTCCTGCGCCCGCTGATCGAGTACGGCTTCCCGATGGTGACGATGGTCCAGCCGATGCCCTACACGGCGATCCAGCAGATGCTCGACCTGGCCTGCCCGCGGGGCATGCGCAACTGGTGGACGGCGGACTTCCTCCGCGAGCTGCCCGACGAGGGCATCGAGGGGATCGCCGAGCGGACCGGCCGGGTCCCGTCGCCGATGACCCAGGTCATCCTCGCGCCCGGCGGCGGTGCGCTGTCGCGGGTGCCGAGGGAGGAGACGGCCTTCGACCTGCGGGACGCGCCATGGAACGTCCACTTCCTGAGCATGTGGCCCGACCCGTCCGACGACGAGCGCAACGTCGCCTGGACCCGCGAGCTGGCCGGGTCGGTGAAGCCGTACGCCGCCGCCGGCGCCTACCTGAACTTCCTGGGCGACGAGGGTGCCGACCGGGTCCGCGCCGCGTTCGGGCCGGAGAAGTACGCGCGCCTCGTCGCGCTCAAGGACCGCTACGACCCGGACAACCTGTTCTGCCTCAACCAGAACATCGCCCCGTCCGGGCGCCTGCCGCGTCCGCGCTCCGGCTGACCCCGTTGACCCCCTGCAGGTATGAGGACCCCGTCCTCCTCACCGCTCGCAAGCTCGCGGCGAGCCTCTGGACGGGGCCTGGCGCGCGCGTGGCGGGGGGCAGACGGTCCTCCTACTCGACGCGGGCGACGTCGCGGCGGCCGGACACCCACAGCAGCAGTTCGAGCGGCTCGCCGGTCACCGTGCGCCCGCCGGCGCCGATCCGCTTCTCGACGCCCGTGGCGTCGCTGCGCCGGAGCACCAGCCCGCGGCGGCCGGCGGCCCGCCGCGCGAACACCGTCGCGGCCGGCCACAGCGCGTCCTGGTCGGCGACCGAGAGGGCGCGCGGCTTCCAGTCCGGCTGCGCGCGACGGACGTCCTCGTGGTGGATGGCGTACTCCGTGGTGTTGAGCGCCTGCGCCACGGGCGGCCAGCCCAGCGGCGCCCACGGCGGCGGGCCCGAGCGCAGGCGGGCGACGACCTCCGGATAGGACGTCGTGCTCCGCAGCCGGTCCTCCACCCGGTGCGACCACGCCGACAGCGGTCCGGCGACCCCCAGCTGCTCGACCCCGTAGCCGGGCAGCGTGTCGGGGCGCCGCTCGCGGGCGACGAGGTGCGCGGCCAGATGGGCCGTCGTCCAGCCGGCGCAGCACGTGGGCGCCCCGGGACCGAGCTCCTCGAGGAGGTCGGCGAGCGCCGCGCGCTCACGCTCGGCCAGCGGCGGGGAAGAGGCGGTCATCGACGGGGGTTACCGACCAGGCGGGTTCCGGAAACGGCGCGCGACCCCTTAGCGCTCCTAAGTACAGTCGCAGGCGCCGCCCGCACGACCACCGAGGAGAGCTGTGCCCCGCCGCCGAGACGCCGTGGTGCGGCGAGGGATGCGCCACGTGGGGCGCGCGATCGCCGAGCAGCCGGGCATGTTCGCCCTGGCCTTCCTGGCAAGCAGCCTCTACGGCGGGATGACGGTGGCCAGCGCCTACGTGCTCGGCGAGGTCACCGACCGCGTCGTCCTGCCGGCCCTGAGGGACGGCGTCGCCTCCGCCGGCGCGCTGACCCTGGCCTCGGTCGCCATCCTCGGCGTCGCCGTCCTCAAGATCCTCGGCATCCTCGGCCGGCGGCTGTTCGCCGGGATCATGAGCTACCGGCTGCAGGCCGACTACCGCCGCCGGGTCACCGGCCAGTACCTGCGCCTGCCGCTGTCGTGGCACCAGCGTCACCCGACCGGTCAGCTGCTGTCCAACGCCAACTCCGACGTCGAGGCGGCCTGGTTCTTCGTCGCGCCGCTGCCCTTCGCCTGCGGCGCCGTGGTGATGATCGGGATCACCGTCGCCGCGCTGGTCGCCACCGACCCGTGGCTGGCACTGGTCGGCCTGGTCGTCTTCCCGCTGGTGTTCGTCGTCAACGCGGTCTACTCGCAGGCGATGAGCCCGCGGATGCGGCGGGCCCAGCAGCTGCGCGCCGAGGTCAGCGAGATCGCCCACGAGAGCTTCGACGCCGCCCTGGTGGTCAAGACCCTCGGCCGGGAGGACGTCGAGACCCGCCGGTTCGCCGACCGCGCCGACGAGCTGCGTGACAGCCTGGTCGCGGTCGGCCGGGTGCGCGGGCTGTTCGACCCGCTCATGGAGGCGCTGCCCAACCTCGGCACCCTGGCCGTGCTGCTCATCGGCGCCACCCGGGTCAGCGACGGCGCGACCGACGCCGGCGACCTGGTCTCCATCGCCTACCTGTTCACCTTGCTGGCCCTGCCGATCCGCGCGATCGGCTGGGTGCTGGCCGACCTGCCGCGCGCGCTGGCCGGCTTCGACCGCGTGACGCCGGTGCTCGACGCGACCGGCGAGACGCCGCACGGCACCGCGGTCGCGGCCGCGGGCACCGGGGGCGCCGGCGTGGGGCTGCGCGGGGTCGACTACGGCTTCGACGGGGCGGCGCGGCCGACGCTGTCCGGTATCACCTTCGACGTCGCGGCCGGCAGCACGGTCGCCGTCGTCGGGCCGACCGGGTCGGGCAAGTCCACCCTGGCCGGCCTGCTCGTCCGGCTGGTCGACCCGGGCAGCGGCGAGGTCCTGCTCGACGGGGTCGACCTGCGCAGGCTCCGGGAGGGCGAGGTCAGCGCCCAGGCCGCGTTCGTCCCGCAGGGCACCTTCCTCTTCGACGACACGGTCCGCGGCAACGTGACCCTCGGCGCGGATCTCTCCGACGACGAGGTGGAGGCGGCGCTGCGGATCGCCGCCGTCGACGACGTGGTGCACCGGCTGCCCGAGGGCCTGGACACCCGGGTGGGGGAGCGCGGCGCCACGCTGTCCGGCGGGCAGCGGCAGCGGATCGCGCTGGCCCGTGCCGTGGTCCGCCGTCCCCGGCTGCTGGTGCTCGACGACGCGACCAGCGCCGTCGACCCCGCCGTCGAGGCGCGCATCCTCGACGCCCTGCGCGACGCCGACCGGCCCTCGACCGTGGTCGTGGTCGCCTACCGGCAGGCCACCATCGCGCTGGCCGACGAGGTCGTGTGGCTCGAGGGGGGCCGGGTGCTCGCCCGCGGCAGCCACGAGCAGCTGCTGGCCGAGGTCCCCGGCTACGCCGCGCTGGTGCGCGCGTACGCGCAGACGGAGGTGGCGGCGTGAGCGAGCTCGCGAGGTCACCGATGGGCACAGCAGCACCGCGAACGCGGCCGACGAGCGCCAGCGAGGAGGGCTCGTGAGCACCACGGCGGCCGGTCTCGCCGAGCGGCACCGCGAGGAGGGCGCCTTCGCCACTCTGCGCCGGGGCCTGGCGATGATGCCGGAGTTCCGCCGCGGCCTGCCGGCCACCTTCGCCCTCGCCCTGGTCGCCACCGCCGGGCGGGTGGTCGTCCCGATCGCCGTCCAGCAGGTCATCGACCGCGGCCTGGCCGGCTCCGGCGGCCCGGACCTGGAGCTGGTCCGGAACGTGGTGCTGGTCAGCGCCGTCGTCGTGCTGCTGACCGTGGTCGCGGTCTACCGGATGAACGTCCGGCTGTTCCGGACGACGGAGACCGCCCTGGCCGGGCTGCGCTCGCGGGCGTTCCGCCACGTGCACGACCTGTCGGTGCTGCACCAGCAGGGGCAGCGCCGCGGCTCGCTGGTCTCCCGGGTGACCAGCGACGTCGACCAGCTCTCCACCTTCATGCAGTGGGGCGGGGTGCTCGGCGTGGTGAGCCTGGGCCAGCTGCTCGTGGCCACCGTCGTCATGGCGGTCTACTCGTGGCAGCTGACCCTGGTGGTGCTCGTCTGCTTCGTCCCGCTGGCGATCGCCGTCCGCTTCTTCGCCGCGCGGCTGGCGATCGTCTACGGCTTCGTCCGCGAGCGGGTGGGCGACGTCCTGGCCGCGGTCTCCGAGTCCGTGGTCGGCGCCTCCACGGTGCGCGCCTACGGCATCCGCGAGCGCACCGCCGCCCGCCTGGACCAGGCCGTCGGCCGGCACTACCGGGCGCAGGTGCGCGCGCAGCGGGTCACCGCGGCGGTCTTCGTCAGCGGCGAGTTCGTCGCCGCGCTGGCCAACGTCGCCGTGGTCGTCGTCGGCGTCCTGCTCGGCCTGGACGGCGACATCACCCCCGGCACCCTGATCGCTTTCCTCTTCCTCGTCACCCTCTTCGTCGCGCCGGTGCAGACCGCGAGCGAGGTGCTCAACGAGGCGCAGAACGCGATCGCCGGGTTCCGCCGGGTGCTCGACGTGCTGGAGACCGAGCCCGACGTCCGCGACCCTGCTGGGGCCGGCAGCCCCTCCGATGACGTGGCGACGGACCGCGAGCTGCCGCACACGCCGCTGGGGGTGCGCTTCGAGCACGTGACCTTCCGCTACGCGCCGGGGGCGCGCCCGGCGCTGGAGGACGTCGACCTGGAGATCGCGCCGCGCCGCCGGGTGGCCATCGTCGGCGAGACCGGATCGGGCAAGACGACGTTCGCCAAGCTGGTCACCCGGCTGATGGACCCGACCGAGGGGCGGGTGCTGCTCGGCGACGACGCCGCCGGGTGGGTGCCGCTCCAGGAGGTCGCGTTCGCCTCGCTCCGGCAGCGGGTGGTGATGGTGCCGCAGGACGGCTTCCTCTTCGACTCCACCGTCGCCGACAACGTCCGCTACGGCCGCCCCGGGCTCACCGACGACGACGTGCGCGCCGCCTTCGGGAAGCTCGGCCTGGCCGCGTGGGTGGCCGGGCTGCCCGACGGGGTCGCCACGCCGGTCGGCCAGCGCGGCGAGTCGCTGTCGGCGGGGGAGCGGCAGCTGGTCGCGCTCGCCCGTGCCTACGTGGCCGACCCCGACCTGCTGGTCCTCGACGAGGCCACCAGCGCCGTCGACCCGGCGACCGAGCGCCGGCTCACCCACGCCCTCGACCGGCTCACCGACGGGCGGACGACGCTCACCATCGCCCACCGCCTCTCCACCGCCGAGCGGGCCGACGAGGTGCTCGTCGTCGACGCCGGCCGGGTGGTCCAGCGCGGTACCCATGCCGACCTGGTGGACGCCGAGGGTGTCTACGCGCGCCTGCACGCCTCCTGGCGCCGCTCCGCGGCCGGCGAACCCCAGCCGGCGGGCTGAGCTGCCCCCAGGCGCCAGGCCGCCACTCACAGGGCCCGTAGGGAGCCGCGGAGGCCCGACGCATGCTCCCGTCAGGTTTCGCGTGCTGTGCGATGCACTGGCCTCGACAGAATACGGACAACGGCTCGGGGAGACCGGATCGGAGCTGGTACGTACTCGACCTCCATCGCCGTGACGACAAGTGACGTCCTTCATGTCGTAGGCCGCCACAGCCGGGGACAGCGTCGTCCCCGGCGCGGTCCGCAACGAGTCCGGGGACCGCGGACGTCGAGACCGACCGGGTGGCCGCCGAGGAGATCGTCGTGCACGACGCCACCCGGGAGGACCCACATACGCCCTTGCGCTGTGTCGGCTGTGCAGTCAGGACCTCCGCTGCACGCCGATGGTGTCTCCCGGTCGGCGCAGAAGCCGGCCTACGACCGGATGATGGCCGAACAGGTCGAGGAGGCCCGGACCTCCTCGCCGGTGGACCTGGACGCGCTGCTCGCCGCAGCGACACACCGAGCGCTCCCGGTCGCGCGGTTCGACGGCCTCTTCGCTGTGGATCACGAGGGTGCCGGGTTCGGCTCCCGCATCCTCGAGCCGCCAGATCGGTTCCCCGACGTGCCGTCGGAATCGCTGCCATCCGCCCTCCGGGCGGGTTGCGCCCCCGTCAAGCTCTCGGTGCTCCCCGAACGCCCGCAGGGATGCCTTCTCAGCCCGCCCGGAGCGTCATGAGGTCGTGGCCGGACAGTTCCACGCTGCACGTCGCATCGGGGGTCGTGCCGTGACCGCAAGGAGGCGATCCACTCCCTCTGCCCATCACCGAAGAGGGCGCCGCCGATCACGTCCGTGCTGCTCCACGAACGGGGCGGTGGCGATGGCGGCGCCGGCGCGCCATCCCCCGGCGCGGGGGGCGGTCCCATCATGCTCCCCCCGTCACGCGCGCCCGGAGGCGTTCGCTGAACTCCACGTCGTAGGGCAGCCCTCGGAGCTCCTCGGCGGCTGCATCGATCCCCTGGGTGCGCAGCAGGTCGGAGAGCCACTCCCACGGGTGCTCCTCCCCCGTCTCCTCGGCGTCGTCGGGCAGGACCGTGGCGCGCACATCTGATTCGAGGCTCTCGAGGGTCACGTGCTGCCACGGGTCGACCCCCGCGAGGCCTCCCAACCCGAACCCGCGGTCGGCATGCAGCCGGAGACGCCGGCCGTCGGCCAGGACAGCGAACTCCTCGACACGGAAGGACAGCCCGAGAGCATCGCGCTCCTCGGCTGACGGCCAGTCGGGACCCGGCACGAACAACGCCGGCTGCGGCTCCCCACCGGAACCGGCGTCCTCCGGCTGATCATCGGCAGCATCCGCCCCGGCCAGCAACCGGTCCCGGTACTCCTCCACGGTCTCCATGTCGCACCACGCGCCCAGCCGCACGACTTCGATACCCACGAACGGACCGTAGCGCCGGTCCGGGACCGGCCGCGTCGAGAAGACCCGCGGACGACCTGCGGCAACGGTCCTACGGCAGCCTGCGGTGGCTCAGCAGCCTTCGATCAGCAGATGCTCGACGAAGTCCGGCGCGGAGACCAACAGAAAGCCGGCGACGGCGGCGACCGCCGTCAGCCCGAGCGTGAGCGCAGGGCGCCGGTTGGCCCGGGGCGCGACCGCGAAGACCGCGGCCGCGGCGAGCCTGAAGAGCACCGGGGGGCATGATCAAGCGTTCACCTCAGCCAGCCAGCACACCGGCGGGCAGTTCGTCCCGTTGGGCTGCACACTCTCGAAGTCGACGTCTCCCTCGTGCTCACTGACAACCCTGCCCTCAGCGTCACGTACCGCCAGCGTTGCGACGTGGGTTCCGCTCCAGTCCCGCTCGTCGGGAAGTGCGAGGTAGATGATGTCCCTGTCGGTCTGGAGTCCGAGGTCGCCGACCTCCGTAACCGGGAGCGCCCCGTCGCGGTCCTCTGGGACCTCGAGAGTCTGCGTGCGACAGAAGTCGTCGACGCACACCTCCACGAGGTAGAGGTCTCCGGCCTCGAGGTCGTACTCCAGATCGAAGGTGACCTGGCTGCCGCATCCCACCTCGGTGCACGCCGTTGCTGAGGAGCATGCGGAGAGCCCTGCTGCCACCGCCACCAGGAGCACGACGGTAGCCACGGCCGCAGGTACGGCCCTCAGGCGTCTGGCGCCCGCTCGCGGTTGGCTGTCCTGCCGGACCATTCCCGGTCACCCTTCGTCAGTCGCGACGGGTTCTGCAACTGGTGGTCGCACCCCGGCGGTGCCCGGTTCCTCCCGATGTCCTCATCTTGTCGCGAAGACTGACTCGCCGGTCGTCCCGTAGGAGGAACTCTTTCCGGGCGTTGCTGCAGGCTCGCTCCGGTGGCAGGAAGGGGTTTCTCGCAAGACCCGCCCGCTGATCTGTGGTTCCGCCAGTACGCGGATCTGTGACCGGCACCGACGATGGCGCGCGGCACCTGCTCAGGTGACTGCTCGGGAGCAAGCCATACGGTTGGGTCCCCTGGTCGACAGCCTCCTCTGTACATGGCCGGCGAGGTCCGGCCGGGGTCCACGATCAGGCATGAGCCCTAACCTGCGGGCATGGCCTCATCCTCCGACATGGCCTCATCCTCCGGCGTGGGCCGGCGCCGCGACGTCCCTTCGCCCGACGCGCGCATGCCGCCGCTCGCGCTCGCCGCCGGCGTCCTCGGCCTCGTGGGGGCTCTGCCCACGACCTTCCTCGCCGTCGTCGCCGTCGCGCTGGGCGGGCTGAGCGCGGCGGCCGGGCCGGACCCGTGGACCTACCTGTTGCTCGCCGCGCCGCTGCTGCAGGTGCTGGGCGCGACGTGGCTGCTGGCCCGGCGCAGCTGGCTGCTGCTCGTGCTCGCCGTCGTCCCGGTGGCGCTGCTGACCGCCGCGGTCATCTGGGCTGCCTCCACCACCGAGGAGGCCGGAGGACTGGGCTGGCCGCTGCTGCTCCTGGTGGTCCCGGTGCTCGCGGCGGTGCTGGCCGCGACCCCGCGGGTGCGCCACTGGGTGGCCACGCGGCCGCGCCGCGCCCGCTGACGCCTCGCAGCGGCCGACCTACGCTGCCGGTCATGGCGTCGTCCTCCTCGCGCAGCCGGGCGGCGACGCGGCGATCGCCCAGGGCGGCACCCCGCCTCCCGGCCGCTCCGCAGCCCCCGGCCGGGCGCCCGGTGCTCGTCCCGTTCGCCGCTGCGTTCGGCGTGCTCGTCGCCGCCGAGGACCTCTACCTCGGCTACCTGCTCCGGGGGCCAGAGCCCGGCTGGCGCTGGTTCCTGCTGGCGCCGCTGCTGCTGGCGGTGTGGGCGGTGGTCGGGGCGGCCACGGTATGGCTGGGCCGGGCCCGCGGCTGGCTGGTGCTGGCCACCGCGAGCGTGCTGCCGCTGCTGGCCCTGCTCGCGCTGGCGGGGCTGTTCGGCGTCCTCGGCGACGGCCGGGCCGCGGGATGGGCGCTGCTGCTGCTCGCCGGGCCGGTCGGGTGCCTGGTGCTCGCCGTCCGCCGCCCGGTGCGGGAGTGGACGCGCCCCGGCCGGGCGACGCGGCCCCCCGACCAGAACCGCCGGACGGTGCGCACCCGCTAGCGTGCGGGCCGTGACCGACACTGACGTCGTCGTGGTGGGTGCGGGGCTGGCCGGGCTGGTCGCCGCCGCGGAGCTGGCCGATGCCGGCAAGCGGGTGGTGCTGCTCGAGCAGGAGCCCGAGGCATCCCTCGGCGGGCAGGCCTGGTGGTCCTTCGGTGGGCTCTTCCTCGTCGACTCGCCCGAACAGCGCCGGCTGCGGGTGCGCGACTCGCTCGAGCTGGCCCGGCAGGACTGGCTCGGCACCGCGGCCTTCGACCGCGCGGAGGACCACTGGCCGCGCCGGTGGGCCGAGGCCTACCTGCAGTTCGCGGCGGGGGAGAAGCGGGCGTGGCTGCGCGAGCAGGGCATCGGGTTCTTCCCGGTGGTCGGCTGGGCCGAGCGCGGCGGGTACACCGCCACCGGCCACGGCAACTCCGTGCCGCGCTTCCACATCGTCTGGGGCACCGGCCCCGGGATCGTCGAGCCGTTCGCCCGCCGCGTCCGGGCCGCCGCCGACCGGGGCCTGCTGGAGCTGCGGTTCCGCCATCGCGTCGACGAGCTCGTCGTCAACGGCGGCGCGGTGACCGGCGTCCGCGGCGCCGTGCTGGAGCCCAGCGACGCCCCGCGGGGGGAGGCCAGCTCGCGCACCGAGGTCGAGCCGTTCGAGATCGCCGCGCAGGCCGTCGTCGTCACCTCCGGCGGCATCGGGGGCAACCACGACCTGGTCCGGCAGAACTGGCCGGCCCGCCTCGGCCCGGCGCCGCAGCGGCTGCTCTCCGGCGTCCCGGCGCACGTCGACGGCCGGATGCTGCAGGCCACCGAGGCCGCCGGGGCGAACCTCATCAACCGCGACCGGATGTGGCACTACACCGAGGGCATCGCCAACCACTCGCCGGTGTGGCAGCGGCACGGCATCCGAATCCTGCCCGGCCCGTCGTCGCTCTGGCTCGACGCCACGGGCAAGCGGCTGCCGGTGCCCCTGTTCCCCGGCTTCGACACCCTCGGGACCCTCGCCCACATCGGACAGACCGGGTACGAGCACACCTGGTTCGTCGCCACGCACAAGATCGTGGAGAAGGAGTTCGCGCTGTCGGGCTCCGAGCAGAACCCCGACCTCACCGGCAGGGACGTCAAGCTGCTGCTGGGCCGGGTCAAGGCCGGCGTCGCCGCCCCGGTGCAGGCGTTCCTCGACAAGGGGAAGGACTTCGTCGTCGCGCGGACGCTGCCCGAGCTGGTCGCCGGGATGAACCGGGTCACCGGCGGCACCCCCGAGCTGCGGCTGGCCGACGTCGAACGGGAGGTCGTGGCCCGCGATCGCGAGGTCGCCCACCCCTTCACCAAGGACCTGCAGGTCACCGCGATCCGCGGCGCCCGCACCTACCTCGGCGACAAGCTGATCCGGGTGGCCCCGCCGCACCGGCTGCTCGACCCGGAGGCCGGTCCGCTGGTCGCCGTCCGGCTCAATCTGCTGACCCGCAAGACGCTCGGCGGCCTGGAGACCGACCTCTCCGGCCGGGTGCTGCAGCCCGGCGGCGAGGTCTTCCCCGGTCTCTACGCCGCCGGTGAGGCGTCGGGCTTCGGCGGCGGCGGGATGCACGGCTACCGCTCGCTGGAGGGCACCTTCCTCGGCGGCTGCCTGTTCTCCGGCCGTGTCGCGGGCCGGGCCCTGGCGGCCGCGCTGTGAGCGCCGACCAGACAGCGGCGTGAGCATCCCGCGCGACCCGTGGTCGGACCCGGCCACGGAGACCGACCCCGGCACGCCCTACGCCGGGCCGCCCCCGACGACGCCGTACCGGGGTGCGCCCGGCGGCTGGCCGTACCCGGCGGTCCCGCATCCCGCCGCTCCGCACCCCTACGGCTCCGCGCCGTACGGGGCGCCGTGGCCGGCGCCCTGGCCGGCGCCCCCGTCCCGGTCTCGGCGGCCCGGCCAGGTCATCGCCGCGGCGGTGCTGGCCTTCGTGCAGGCCGCCGTGGTCGCTCTGGCCACCGCCTACGTCCAGCTGCTCGGTTCGCTGTTCTCCCTCGCCTCGGGAGAGCCCGGCTTCCCGGCCGACGGCGCCGCCCTGGCGACCGAGGCCGGCGTGGTGGCCGCGGTGCAGCTCGGGTCGGTGGTCGCGCTGGTCGCCGGCGGGGTGCTGGCGCTCACCCGCCGCACCGCGGCCG
>NZ_SPQN01000196.1 GCF_004571065.1 Geodermatophilus sp. DF01-2 | reverse complement strand
CGCCGCCGTGCCCGTGGTCGTGGTGGACGACGGCTCGGCCGACCCGGCTGCGGTCACGGCGACCGCCGGCCGGCACGGCGCCCGGGTGCTGCGGCATCCCACCGCCCGCGGCCCGGCCGCCGCGCGCAACGCCGGTCTCCGCGCGGCGACCACCGACCTGGTCGCCTTCCTCGACTCCGACTGCGTGCCGCTGCCCGGATGGTCCGCGCCGCTGGCCCGGCACACCGCCGACCCGCGGCTGGCGCTGGTCGCCCCGCGGATCACCGCGCTGTCCGCCGACGGCGCCGGCTGGGTGGAACCGTACGAGGCCGCGGTGAGCGCCCTGGACATGGGCGCCGCGCCGGCGCCGGTCGCGCCGGGGACGGCGGTGTCCTACCTGCCCAGCGCGGCGCTGCTGGCCCGGCGCCGCGCTCTGGGCGACGGGTTCGACGAGTCGATGCGGGTGGCCGAGGACGTCGACCTGGTCTGGCGGCTGGCCGCGGCCGGCTGGCGGGTGCGGTACGAGCCGTCGGCCGCCGTCGCCCACGAGCACCGATCGGCCATCGGGGAGTGGCTGCGCCGCCGGGCCTTCTACGGCACCGGCGCCGCGCTGCTGGTCGCCCGCCACGGCGCCGCGGTCGCTCCCGTGGTGCTCTCGCCGTGGTCGG
>NZ_SPQN01000027.1 GCF_004571065.1 Geodermatophilus sp. DF01-2 | reverse complement strand
TCCGGGGCAGGCCGGGGCGCCGGCTGCGGCGCCGCCGGGGCGCTCGGCGCCTGGGCCGCGGCCTGGGACTTGCGCACGAACTCACGCACCGGGCGGGCGGGATGCTCGGGCGCGACGGCTGCGGGCCCCGGCCGCGCCTCGCGGACCGGCGCGTCGGAGCCGGACGGCTCGGCAACCGGGCGGCCGGCGTGCTCGCCGGCGATCGACATCCGCCGCTCGATGCGCTCCAGCCGCTGCAGGGTGGCCGCCGCCGAGCCGTCGGTGCCCGGCAGCAGCATCCGGGCGCACACCAGCTCGAGCAGCAGCCGCGGAGCCGTCGTCCCACGCATCTCGGTGAGGCCGGCGTGCACCGTGTCGGCCATCCGCGACAGGGTCGCCGACCCCAGCGCCTGGGCCTGGGAGCTCATCAGGTCCAGCCGGTCGGGCGGGCAGTCCAGCAGGCCGTTGCCCCCGGCGTCCGGGACGGCGTCGAGCACGATGAGGTCGCGCAGCCGGTCGAGCAGGTCGGTGGCGAACCGGCGCGGGTCGTGCCCGGCCTCCACCACCCGGTCGACGGCGCGGAAGACGCCGGGCGGGTCGTGCGCGGCGAGAGCGTCGATCGTCTCGTCGAGCAGCGCGTCGTCGGTGACGCCGAGCAGACCCACCGCGCTCTTGTAGGTGACGCCCTCCGACCCGGCGCCGGCGAGCAGCTGGTCGAGGATCGAGAGCGAGTCGCGGACCGAGCCGCCGCCGGCGCGCACCACCAGCGGGAAGACGGTCGGCTCGACCTGCACGCCCTCGGCGGCGCAGGTCTTCTCCAGCAGGCCGCGCAGCGTCGCCGGCGGCACCAGGCGGAACGGGTAGTGGTGCGTGCGCGAGCGGATGGTGGGCAGCACCTTGTCCGGCTCGGTGGTCGCGAAGACGAAGACGAGGAACTCCGGCGGCTCCTCGACCACCTTGAGCAGGGCGTTGAAGCCCTGCGTGGTGACCATGTGCGCCTCGTCGACGATGTAGACCTTGTACCGGCTGTTCACCGGGGCGAAGAAGGCGCGTTCGCGCAGGTCACGGGCGTCGTCCACACCGCCGTGGCTGGCCGCGTCGATCTCGATGACGTCGATCGAGCCGGGCCCGTCTGGCGCCAGCGAGACGCAGGAGGTGCACACGCCGCAGGGGGTGGACGTCGGCCCCTGCTCGCAGTTCAGCGACCGGGCGAGGATCCGCGCGGAGGACGTCTTGCCGCAGCCGCGTGGGCCGCTGAAGAGATAGGCGTGGTTGATCCGCCCGCCGTCGACCGCGTTGACCAGCGGGGTGGTGACGTGCTCCTGCCCGACCACCTCGGCGAAGGTCGCCGGGCGGTACTTCCGGTAGAGCGCCAGTGCCACGCGACGAGGTTACGTGCCGGGTCGGACAGCGACGGCGCCCTCCGCCGCACCTTGCGGCGACATCGGCGATCTCACACGCGGCGGTGGTGGCCGGGCTCAGCGACGGTCGGGACGCCTCCTGGGCGCGGTGTCGCGTACAGCGAAGGACCCCTCGCGCACCCGCCAGAGCCCGCTTATCCTTGCTGCCTTCCGGCCCTGGGGAGGTTCACGGGGTGACGCCACACGAGGGGTCTGCACTCACTGTAGAGGAAGCTCGCGGAAGGTGGGCGCGCCCCTCGCTACCCTCCGTGTCATGACGCCCCGGCGCGCCCGCGTGCTCCCCCCGCCCCGCTCCTGATCCGGAGCACCGCGGGCTGACCTCCTTCCGGCACCAGCCGCCGGGACGCTGCGCCGTGCTCCGGACCGCCACCTTCCCGATCCGGACCCGCCCAGGAGCGTCATGCCCACCGCCTCGACTTCCGCCGCCGCGTCGCGCGGCTTCCCGCTGGTCGTCCTGGCGGCCCTCTGCTGGGGCACCTCCGGCGTGAGCGGCCGCATCGTCGCCGACCGCACCGACCTCGGCCCGCTCGACATCGCCTGGCACCGCATGGCCATCGGCGCCGCCGTCCTCCTCACCGGCTACCTGCTC
Source organism: Geodermatophilus sp. DF01-2 (assembly GCF_004571065.1). Classification (GTDB taxonomy): domain Bacteria; phylum Actinomycetota; class Actinomycetes; order Mycobacteriales; family Geodermatophilaceae; genus Geodermatophilus. The sequence goes on along the minus strand of NZ_SPQN01000027.1, from coordinate 40,734 downwards.
ACCCGGCGCCGGCGGACCTCGCCGGCCGTCCCGCTGACCCGGCCGGTCGCCGTCCGGCTGACCCTGGTGGCCGCCGGGCTGGCCGCCTACCAGCTGGCCTACTTCGCCGCCGTGGCGACTGCGGGGGTGAGCGTCGCGACCCTGGTGGCGCTCGGCCTGGCGCCGCTGCTCATCGCGCTCGGGACGGCGGCGCTCGGGCACGGCCGGCCGGACCGCGCGACCCTGGTCGCCCTCGCCGCCGCGCTCACCGGGCTGGTCATGCTGGTAGGGCTGACCGCCGGGGCGTCGGCCGGGACGGCGGTGCTGCTGGGCGCCCTGCTGGCCTGCGGCTCGGCGCTGGGCTATGCGGTGGTCACCCTCGCCGGAGGGGACGTCCCGGCCGGGGTGCCGGTGACCCTCGCCGGGTTCGCCGGCGGCGCACTGCTGCTGACGCCGGTCGCCCTGGCCGTCGGGCTGCGGCTCACCACCGAGCCGGTCGCCCTGGCGACGCTGCTCTACCTGGGGGCGGTGCCCAGCGCCGCGGCCTACGCGCTGTTCTTCCGCGGGCTGAAGACGGTGCCGGGCGCGGTCGCGGGGATCGTGACCCTGCTCGAGCCGGTGACCGCGACGGTGCTGGCGACGGTCTTCCTCGGGGAGCGGCTGCCGCTCGGGGCGCTGGCCGGCGGGCTGCTCGTGCTCGCGGCCGTGGCCGGGCTGTACCTGCGGCGTCCGGCCCTGGCCGAGCAGGAAACCGCCGCGGAGCCGCACGCCTGAGAAAGGCCTCCCTGCCCCCCACCGTGGAAGGACCCCGTCCTTCTCACGCCTCGCACGCTCGGCGCGAGCCTCCGGACGGGGCCGGCGTCGGGACCCTGCAGGGAGGCCGTCCCGGCGGAGGATGGGAGATTCGAACTCCCGAGGGGTTGCCCCCAACCCGCTTTCCAAGCGAGCGCCATAGGCCACTAGGCGAATCCTCCTACTGCACCCGTGAGGATACCGGGCGCGGTGTCGAGGGTCGGCCGCGGCACCCGGCTCGGCGGCGGCACGGGGTGGTTATGTGTCCGCCGGGTAGGGAAGGCTGCGTCGGGACGTCGAAACTCACGGCGCGCGGACGACAGGAGACCAGCCCCCATGAGCGAGACCGACCGGCTCCGGCCCGACGTCGTGGAGGCCATCGTCGCGGTGCTGAAGGGCGCCGACCCCTCCGAGCTGCCGGCCACGGCCACCAAGGAGGAGAAGGACGCCGCCAAGGATCGCTACCTGTCGGAGTTCGTCGCCGAGCGGAGCAAGCGTGATCGGCAGACCCGCGCCTGGGAACTACTGCTGACCCGCAGCTACGACGAGCCCCCGACGTGGCAGCGTCTCTTCGACGACCTCTCCACCGACGTCGTCCAGGAGCTCGGCGAGCTCTACGACGTCCTGCCGGCCGGCGCCCAGGAGGAGTACGCCCGCCGGTACGGCGTCCCGACGGGCGTCTGACCGGCGCCGACGGCGCACACGGGGACGCGCCGTGAGCGGACCCGGCCACCTCGTCGCGGGGCGCTACCGGCTGCTCTCCCGCGTCGGCGGAGGCGGCATGGGCGCGGTCTGGCTGGCGTCCGATCAGATCCTGGGCCGCAACGTCGCCGTCAAGCAGGTCCTGCCGCCACCCGGCGCCGACGCCACCGTCGTCGACCAGCAGCGCCAGCGCGCGCTGCGGGAGGGCCGGATCGCCGCCCGGCTCTCGCACCCGCACGCCATCTCGGTCTACGACGTCGCGCTCGAGGACGGTTCGCCGTGGCTGGTGATGGAGTATCTGCCCTCCCGCAGCCTGGCCGAGGTGCTGCACGAGGACGGCGTGCTGCGGGTGGACCAGGTCGCGCAGATCGGCGCGCAGGTCGCCGACGCGCTGGCCGCCACCCACGCGGCCGGGATCGTGCATCGCGACGTCAAGCCGGCCAACGTGCTCATCGGGCAGGGGCCGCGGGTCGAGGGCCTGGTCAAGATCACCGACTTCGGCATCTCGCACGCCCGCGACGACGTCACGCTGACCCAGACCGGGCAGATCACCGGGACCCCGGCCTTCCTCGCCCCCGAGGTGGCGCGTGGCGGGGAGGTGACTCCGGAGAGCGATGTCTTCTCCCTCGGCGCGACGCTCTACACCTGCCTGGAGGGACGGCCGCCGTTCGGGATGGACGACAACGCGCTGCGCCTGCTGCACCGGGTCGCGGGTGGCGAGCCCATCCCGCCGCGTCGGGCCGGCTCGATGACCGGCGCCCTGACGCGCATGCTGGCCACCGACCCCGCACGGCGGCCGACGACGGCCGAGGTCCGCGACGAGCTGGCGCGGCTCGCGGCCGGACGGGACGGCGACCCGACCACCGTGCTGCTGGCGCGGACGAGGCTGCGGTCGTCGGCCGACCGGGAGCGGACGGAGGAGCTGGGCACCGGGGCGCTCCCGGCCGTGGGTGGTGGAACCGTGCGCACGGGAGTCGTGGGCGCCGGGGCCGCCGCCCACGGCCGGAACCGGGACAACGCCGTCCGGCGCGACCCGGCCGCGGCCTCCACGCCGCCTTCGGCTCACGCTCCCCGGCCTACGCCGGCCGTTCCCCCGCGGCGACGCCGCCGTGAGCCGCTGATCGCCGCGGTACTGCTGCTCGCCGTGCTCCTGGCCGGCGGCGGGACGCTGTGGCTCACCACCCGCAGCGACGGCACCGGGACGAGCGCCGACGCGCCGGCCCCCTCGCCCGCGCCCGCCGGCGACGAGCAGCCCGACGACGCCTCTCCGCCGGAGACCTCGGACCCCGGGCCGACCACGGACGACGGTGCACCGGACGGCGACCCGCCGTCCGACGACCCGGCCGCCGTCGTGGAGACGACGCTGGACCGGTACTACGGCCTGCTCCCCGACGACCCCGACGCCGCCTACGCGTTGACCGGGCCCTACCTGCGGTCGGTGGCCAGCCTCGGGTACTACCGCGACTTCTGGGAGCCCTGGGCAGAGGTGGAGCTGCAGGAGGTGCGCGAGGTCCAGCAGCCCGAGGACGGTGTCATCACCGGCACGACCGAGGTCGCATTCACCGGCGACGACGGCGGCCGGCAGGTCGAGGTGCACGACATCCGCCTGCTGCAGGACGACGACGGCGACTGGCTGGTCGACCTGGACCTGATCGCCTGACCACCCGCCCGGACGACGTCGGCGGCGCCCGGCCGGGCCACCTGCCCGGGCGGACGCCGCCGTCGGATCCTGCTGGCGGTGGCGGTGGGATTTGAACCCACGGAGGCTTGCACCTCACACGCTTTCGAGGCGTGCTCCTTCGGCCGCTCGGACACGCCACCGTCGATGAGACTACAGGCCCCGCTGGCGACGGAAGAATGCACGTAGCAGCGTGGCGGACTCCTCGGCCCGGACACCGCCGGTGACCTGTGGCCGGTGGTTGAGCCGGCGGTCGCGGACCACGTCCCACAGCGACCCGGCCGCGCCGGCCTTCGGGTCGTCGGCGCCGTAGACGACTCGCTCGACCCGGGCCAGCACGCTGGCGCCGGCGCACATGGTGCAGGGCTCGAGGGTGACGACGAGCGTCGTCCCGGTCAGCCGCCAGCCGTCGCCGTGCGCATGGGCCGCGGCGCGCAACGCCAGCACCTCGGCGTGCGCGGTCGGGTCGCCCCGCTTCTCCCGCTCGTTGGCCGCCTCCGCGAGCACGGCGCCGTCCGGACCCAGGACGACGGCGCCGATCGGCGTGTCCCCCCACCCGACGGCGGCCGCGGCCAGCTCCAGCGCGCGGCCCATCGCGGCGTCGACGTCCACGGTCACCGGATGTCCCCCGACACGCTCGTGCTTTGCCCACCGCCGTGGGCAGAGCACGAAGAGAGGGGCGGGCACCTCTCCCGCGGATGCTCGTGCTCTGCCCAGCAGGGTGGGCAGAGCACGAGCATCCGCAGGGAGAGGTGTGCCGGGGACGGGCTCACGGCGCCGGACCGTCCAGCAGGTCGAGGCCCACGAGTGCGGACAGCTCGGCCAGCGCGGCGGCCGGGTCGACCACCTTGATGGTGTGCATGCCCATCCCCCGGGCCGGCTTGAGGTTGATGCCGAGGTCGTCGAGGTAGGCGCAGTCCGAGGCCTGCACCGGGCGGCCGGCTGCCTCCGACAGCCGGGTCAGCGCCCGGCGGTAGATCTCCGGCTCCGGCTTGCGCACGCCCTCGACCGAGGACTCCACCACGGCGTCGAACAGCTCCAGCAGCTCCCCCAGCCGGCCGGTGCGCTCCATCGGCGCGACGTTGTTCGACAGCAGCGCCAGCGGCAGCCCCGCGGCCCGCAGCCGCCGCACCGCCTCGACCATCGCGGGCCGCACGTCGCCGGCCAGCGCGGCCAGCACCCGTCGGGCGTCCAGACTGTGACCGGCGGCGAGCGCCTCGGCCTCGAACGCGTCGGCGAACCCGGCGGCGTCCAGCTCGTTGCGCTCGAACCGCGCCCAGGCATTGGTGTCCGGGTCGGTGCTGTTCAGCCGCCGGATCAGCCCCTCGGGCAGCCCGGCCTCCGCCTCGTAGGCGGCGAACGCGAGCATCGGGCTCTCGGTGATCACCCCGCCGAGGTCGAAGACGACGGCGGTGGCCGCCGCGGTCACGGCCCCACCGCCGAGGCCAGCTCGTCGGCGAAGCCCAGCCGGGCGGCGATCGCGGCGACCATCTCGTCGGCCCACAGGTCGTCGGCGGTCACGATCGGCCGGAGCTGCTCGGCGGGCAGCCCGTCGTCGGCGAACACGTCCAGATCACCGCCGGGCCAGCCGGTCTCGTCGTCGTCGAAGGCCCCCTCGGCGTCGACCGCGATGCCGTAGCGCTCCACCACCTCGGCGGCGAGCAGCCACTCCTGCATGGTGGCGTCGGAGATCAGCGCCCGGACCAGCCCGCCGGGCCCGTGCCGCAGGACGACGAAGTACAGCCGGGAGTCCACGACCACGACGAAGGGGCCGGGCCAGCTCTCGGCGGCCGGGTCGCCCAGCGCCCGCTCCAGCACCGGAAGCTCGTCGCCGGCGTCCGCGGCCAGCAGCTCCACCTGCCAGCCCCCGCCCGGCCGGCTGACCCGTACCGCCCAGCTGGCCTGCCCGGCCGGATCGCTCATCGCCTGCGGAGCATGGTCAGGCCGTCGGCGAGCGGCAGCAGCACCGTCTCCCAGCGCGGGTCGGTGGCCAGCGCGACGTTGAGCTCGGCGATCGCCCGCTGCGCGTCGGTCTCCGGAGCAAACACGTGACCACTGGCCAGGGTGTTGTCGAGCAGGACGACGCCGTTCCCCGTCATCCGGGGGTGCAGCTGCTCGACGTAGTCGGCGTAGCCCTCCTTGTCGGCGTCGACGAAGGCGAGGTCGAAGGTCGGCTCGGCCGGCAGCGCGCGCAGCGAGTCGTGCGCGTCGCCCAGCCGCAGCTCGATGCGGTCGGCCAGCCCGGCGCGCGCCCAGTACCGCCGGGCGACCGCCGTCCACTCCTCGCTGACGTCCAGGCAGAGCAACCAGCCGTCCGCGGGCAGCCCGCGGGCGACGCACAGCGCCGAGTAGCCGGTGAAGGTGCCGATCTCGACGGCCCGGCGGGCGCCGAGGGCGCGGGTCAGCAGCTGCATGAACGCTCCCTGCTCGGGAGCGATCTGGAAGGTCGGCGACGCCTCCCCCCGGTCGGCGAGGGCCGCGGTCTCGGCCAGCAGGTCGGCGGCCACGTCGTCGGGCGGCTCGGAGGCGGCCCGGACGTAGTCGCCCAGCTCCGGGGTGAGGAGGAAGGATCGGGGCGTCATGGGACGTGGGGACGCAGGAGCGCGGGGGACATAGCCTCCGATCATGGCCGATCCCGCTCCGGACGACGGATCCGACGTCGCCCCCGCGCTCTTCTCCCGGCTGGCCGCCGACCCGCTTGCCGGCCTCCTGGGGATCGTCCTGGAGCAGGTCCGGCCCGGGTACGCCCGCGCCGTGATGACCGTCGGCCCGCAGCTGCTCAACGCCGTGGGCATGGCGCACGGCGGCGCGACGATGGCGCTGCTCGACGTCGTCCACGCGGCGGTCAGCAACAGTCACGGCACGGTCGCCGTGGCCCAGGACGTGCACACCGAGTTCCTGGCCGCCGGCCGACCGGGCGACGTGCTCACCGCCGAGGGCATCGAGGTGCACCGCAGCCGCCGCACCGCCGTGTACCGCATCGACGCCCGCGCCCAGGACGGCCGGCTCGTCGCGACCGCCCTGGCCCGGGTCTTCCGCACCGAGCGCGCGTGGGAGCCGGCATGATCTCCTTCCCGGTGCCGACGATGCCCGCTCCCCCGGTCGGCGTCATCGGGCTCGGCCAGCTCGGCGGTTCGCTGGCCGCCGCGCTCGCCGCGGCCGGGCGAACGGTGACCGGCTGGGACGTCGACCCCGCCGCCCGGGAGGCCGCCGCCGCGCGCGGGGTGCGGATCGCCCGCGACATGACCGGCGTCGTCGTCCTCGCCGTTCCACTGCCGGCGATGGTCGGCGCGCTCGAGGGGCTCGGCGTCGACCCGGACGCCACCGTCACCGACCTGGGCTCGGTCAAGGGGCCGGTGCTCACCGAGCTGGGGCCGGCGCTGGGCGGCCGCTACGTCGGGGGGCATCCCATGTGCGGCACCGAGCGCTCCGGGCACGAGGCGACCGACCCCGGCCTGTTCACCGGCGCCCGCTGGGCGCTGTGCCTGGAGCCGGGCACCGAGCTGCCGCGCTGGCTGCGGGTGGCCGAGGTCGCGCTGGCGGTCGGCGCCGAGGTGGTGCCGGCGACCGCGGCCGAGCACGACGACGCCGTCGCCGCGGTCAGCCACGTCCCGCACCTGCTGGCCGCCGCCCTGGCCGCCGCCGCCGGGGAGGCCGGTCCGCTCGCCCTCGCCCTGGCCGCCGGCAGCTTCCGCGACGGCACGCGGGTGATCGGCAGCGATCCCGGCTTCGTCACCGCGATGGTGCAGGGCAACGCCGGCCCGACGGCCGCCGCGCTGGCCCGGGTGCTGGAGCAGCTGGCCCGCCCATGGCCGGAGCTGGTCGCCGCCGGGCACTCCGTGCGCACGGGCACGCCCGCGGGACGGCGCCCGGTCCGGGTGCCGCTGGAGCGGGCGGCGCTGCTGTCGCTCGGCCGGGCCGGCGGGGCGGTCACCCGTCGGCTGGCCGCCTTCGTGGAGGGGCACGTGCCGGAGCGCTGACCGGTTTCGCCTGCGGCGCGGCGGGCAGGGAGCGGGCATGGACGACAGCGAGATCCGCAGCCGCATCGAGGCGCTCGTCGAGGAGGAGCACCGACTGCGCGAGAGCGGCGAGCACACCGACGAACAGCGCGCCCGGCTCCGGCAGGTCGAGGAGGAGCGCGACCAGCTCTGGGACCTGCTCCGCCAGCGGGACGCCAAGCGCCAGTACGGCGAGGACCCCGACGAGGCCTCCCCCCGCCCGGAGCAGCAGGTCGAGGGCTACCTGCAGTGATATGAGTGGACCGTCCTCGGCGTCCCCGAGTCTGCGAGGTGCCCGGAGAGGGGCGGCCCCCCTGCAGGGTCCCGCCGCGAGCTTGCGAGTGGCGGGGGGCAGGGGGTCCTGTTTCAGGCGGGGTGGCGGGCCGGGCGCTGCGTCCCCGCCCCGAGCAGCGCCAGCTGCCACAGCAGCCGGGCACGCGGGTCGGTGACCTTGTGCCCGGTGACCGACTCGATCCGCCGCAGCCGGTGCATGACCGTGTTGCGGTGGCAGTACAGCTCGTCGGCGGCCCGGGTCGGTGACCCATCGGCGGCCAGGAACGCCGCCAGGGTGTCCAGCAGCACGACCTGCTCGTCCTCGGGCAGCTCCAGCAGCCGGCCGAGTGAGCGGTCGACCAGCCGGGAGCTGATCTCCGGGGAGTTGCTCAGCAGCGCCTCGGGCAACCGGTCGTCGATGGTCACGACCCGGCGGTCGCCCGAGGGCAGCGTGCGCGCCGCCGTCTCGGCCAGCCGGTACGCCCCGGCCGCGGCCGCCGCGCCCTCCACGACGTCGGACACCCCGACCGGACCGGTCGCCATCGCGCTGAGCCAGGTCAGCACGTCGGTCGTCCGGCGGACACCCAACATCAGCACGCCGACCTGCGCGCCCGACCGGGTTCCCCACACCGAGCGCACCCCGCGGCGGGCCAGCCCCGGGCCGGGGTCGGCGAGGGTCGGCTCCCCGGAGCTGTCCGACGGAGCGACCACCGCGAGCAGCCGGCCCTCCAGTGACACCCCGAGCAGCTCCGACGCGCTCCGGACGAACGCCGGGTCGCCACCGCGGCCGTCGAGCAGCCCGTCGAGCACCCGTTGCCGGGCCGCGTCACCGGCCGCGGCCAGCCGGCGCTGCTCCTCCCGGTAGCCCTCGGCCACCGCCCCGCACTCCACGTCGTTGGTGCGCCAGACCGAACCGGCCACCTCCAGCAGCAGCGTGTCGTGCCCGGTGCCGCGGTCCTGCGAGACGGCCAGCAGCGTCTCCCAGGTGACCTGGCCGCCGAGCCGGTAGGCACGCAGCACCGCCTCGAGCGGGACGCCCTGCGCGGCGCGGCGACGGCCGACGTCGTGCGCCTTGGCCTGCATCGTCACCGGATCGCCGGACGTGGCCCCGATCAGGCCGCGGACGCCGCGCTCCAGGCCGGCCCGGACGGAGCGGCGCAGCTCCGACGCGTCGGCCACGGCCAGGTCGCGGTAGGCGGGCTCGGTGCGGAGCAGCACCTCCACCATCCGGTCGGTCATCGCGTCGAGCCGGTCGAACAGGTGGGGGGCCAGCTCGCCCAGGCGGGCGGCCACCTCCGGGCGGAACCGCTGCACTCGACCTCCTCGACCATGGCTCTCCGCACAGAGCACAACATGGTCCGGTGATCGGTGTGCGGACAGCCCATTGTGGCCGTCCTCACTGGACGGCAAGCTCTTCAGGACGTAGCCGTGACCCAATCGTCGCCCACCGCTGGGCGGCCTCCCCGGACCCCAGAGGAGACGTGGGCCCCTTGGCGCAGCCGCCAACGACTGCCGGCAGCAGGACACCGCACCAGAACCGACCGCCCACCGCACGGCTGGAGATGACCGGCATCAGCGTCGCCTTCGGCGGCGTCTCCGCACTCTCCGACGTGTCGCTGACCGTCGAGCCCGGCCAGGTGCACGGCCTCATCGGCCCCAACGGCGCGGGCAAGACGACGCTGTTCAACGTGGCCTGCGGGCTGGTCCGCCCGGACGAGGGCCGCATCGTGTGGAACGGCTCGGAACTGCGCCGGCTGCGGCCCAGCCGGCTCACCCGCCTCGGCATCTCCCGCACCCTGCAGGGTGTCGGTCTCTTCCGTGGGCTCACCGTGCTGGAGAACGTCATGGTCGGCGCCCACCGGCACGCGAAGGCCGGGTTCTTCTCCGCGCTGTTCGCCGTCCCGACGTCGGACAAGGACGACGCCCGGCTGCGCGCGCGGGCCATGACGGCGCTGGAGGAGCTCGACGCAACCGGCTACGCGACCCGTTACCCCGACTCGCTGCCGTACCCGGTGCAGAAGCGGGTCGCGCTCGCCCGGGCGCTGGTGGCCGACCCCGAGCTGCTGCTGCTCGACGAGCCGGCCAGCGGCCTAGGCGAGGACGAGATGCACGAGCTCGGCGACCTCATCCGCACCCTCTCCGGCCGGATGAGCGTGCTGCTCGTCGAGCACCACATGGACCTGGTCATGCGGGTCTGCGACCGGATCACCGTCCTGGACTCCGGTGAGCAGATCGCCGCCGGCACCCCGGCGGAGGTGCAGGCCAACCCGGCCGTCACCGAGGCCTACCTGGGTGACGAGGTGGACGTCGCCACGGATGCCGCGGCCCTCGCCGCAGCCGACGGACGGGAGGGCTGACGTGGCCGGGGCGACCAGCGCATCCAGCGCCGCCGGCGGGACGGCCACGGGTTCGGCGACCGCCGTCCCCGTGCTGGAGGTCACCGACCTGTCCGCCTCCTACGGCCCGGTGAAGGCCCTCGACGGCGTCTCGCTGCGCGCGGAGACCGGGCGCATCACCGCCGTCCTCGGCGCCAACGGGGCCGGCAAGACGACGCTGCTGCGCACGATCAGCGGGCTGGTGCGCAGCACCGGCGGCCGGGTCCGGTTGGGCGACGAGGACATCACCCGGGCCCCGGTCGAGGCGATGGTGCAGAAGGGCATGGCGCACGTGCCCGAGGGCCGCGGCGTCATCGCCGAGCTCACCGTCGACGAGAATCTCCGCGTCGGGTCGCTGTTCCGCGGCAAGGTCGGCCGGGCGGAGTTCGACCGGGTCTACGACCTGTTCCCCCGGATCGCCGAGCGGCGGGGCAACCCGGCGCACACCCTCTCCGGAGGGGAACGGCAGATGCTGGTCATCGGCCGCGCGCTGCTGGCCCGGCCGCGCATCCTGCTGCTCGACGAGCCGTCCCTGGGGCTGGCCCCGCGGATCGTCGCGCAGATCTTCGGCCTGCTGCGCCAGCTGGTCGACGAGGAGGACCTCTCGGTCCTGCTGGTCGAGCAGAACGCGCGCAGTGCCCTCTCGGTCGCCGACGTGGGCGTCGTGCTCAACCTCGGCCGCGTCGTCGTGACCGACGAGGCCTCCCGGCTCATCGCCGACGAGGACCTCCGGCACGCCTACCTCGGCTTCTAGCGCCCCCGACCATCTGCACAGGAAGGCAGCTCGCTCGTGCTGCAGTTCGTCAACGTCACCCTCAACGGGTTGGTCCAGGGCATGATCTTCGCGGCCTTCGCCCTCGCCCTGGTGCTCATCTGGCGGTCCACCCGCATCGTCAACTTCGCGCAGGGCTCGATGGCCGCGGCCACGACGTTCATCGCGCTGGCGATCATCCAGGCCGGGCAGTCCTACTGGGTGGCCCTCGTGGTCGCGCTGCTCAGCGGCTTCCTGATCGGGGCGGTGATCGAGCGGGTGGTCATCCGGCCGGTGGAGGGCGGGCCGGAGCTCAACGCGGTCATCGTCACCCTCGGCCTGTTCGTCGCCATCCAGGCGCTCATCGCGATCGTCTTCGGCTCCTCCTTCCAGTCCTTCACGACCCCCTTCGGGCTCCGCGGGTTCACCTTCGGTGACACGACGATCCTGCTGACCCCCAACAGTCTGTACGTGATCGGCGCGGTGCTGGTGACGATGCTGGCGCTGATCGCCCTGTTCCGGTTCACCCGGGTCGGCCTGGCGATGCGCGCGTCGGCATTCGGGCAGGAGGTGGCCCGGCTGCTGGGCGTCCGCGTCGGGCGGATGCTCACCCTGGGCTGGGGGCTGGCCGCCGTCGTGGGCTCGCTGTCCGGCCTGCTCATCGCCGGCGGCGGGCTGGTCTATCCCGCCTACATGGACGTCATCATCGTCTCCGGCTTCGTCGCCGCGGTGCTCGGCGGGCTCGACTCGCCGATCGGCGCGGTCGTGGGCGGGTTGCTGCTGGGCCTCGTGCTGAGCTACGTCGCCGGCTACCTGAGCCCAGCGCTGGTGAACATGTCCGCACTGGCGATCCTGGTGGTCGTGCTCCTCGTCCGGCCCGGCGGGCTGTTCTCGAGCAGCACCGCACGGAGGGCCTGATCCGATGAGTCAGCCACAGGAGAAGACCGCCGCCTCCGCGGGGGAGATGACCTCCGAGTCTCCCGTCGAGGCCACCACTGCCGCCAACGCACCCTCGGGCCCCGCGAGCGCGAGGCGCTCGCTGCTGCCCGGCAACACGCTGCTGCGCCACCTGGTGATCCTGGCCGTCTGTGCGGTCGGCGCCGTGGCCCTGCTCGAACTGACCAGCCCGTTCCGCAACTCGCAGTTCGCCGTCCTGGCGTACTACGCCATCGCCGCCGGCGGACTGACCGTGCTGACCGGGCTGAACGGGCAGATCTCGCTGGGCCACGGCGCCCTCATGGCGGTCGGCGCCTACACCACCGCGCTGCTCCTCGGCGCCGAAGAGCCCCTGCCGCTGGCCGTGGTCTTCCTGGCCGCCGTTGGGATCACCCTCCTGCTCGGCGCCGTCGTCGGCGTGGCGGCGGCCCGGCTGCACGGCCCCTACCTGGCCGGCGCGACGCTCGCCCTGGCCGTCGGCCTGCCGGGCCTGGCGCTGTACTACGACGACGTGCTCGGCGGTGAGCAGGGGCTGCGGGTCCAGTCGCCGCGGGCGCCCGAGTGGTTCCAGGGCTTCATCGGCTTCGTGTCGGGCAACAACGCCACCACGACGAAGTGGCTGGCCTACGTGGGCGTCATCTGCCTCCTGCTCACCTTCTTCCTGCTGGCCAACCTGGCCCGCAGCCGGGTCGGCCGCACCTGGCGGGCCGTGCGGGACGAGGAGGTCGCCGCGGAGCTGGCCGGCATCGACCTGGGCGCCTGGCGGGTGCTGGCCTTCGTCGTCAGCGCGGCCTGCGCCGGCCTGGCCGGCGCCGTGCTGGGCGTGGTGATCCGGCTGGCCGCTCCGAGCGGTTTCACGATCGTGCTCTCCATCGCCCTGCTGACCGCGATCGTCATCGGCGGACTGGGCAGCCTGCTCGGCGCGTTGCTCGGCTCGGCGCTGCTGGTCTTCCTCCCGCCGTTCGTCACCAACCTCGGTGCCGACCTCGGGCTGAACAACACCGAGGCCGCCCAGCTGGCCCCGTTCATCTACGGCGTGGTGCTGATCATCGTGATGATCGCCGCCCCGGCCGGGTTCGTCGGGACGATCCGGCTGCGGTGGTTGCAGGCCCGCGGCAAGCGTGCCGCCCGCACCGCCCAGGGCTGAGACCCCCCTCCCCCACACAGACCCCCGGCGGTTGCCGTCCGGGAACGCAAGAAGGAGAACCGTTGACCAGATCCTCCCGGCGCCTGACCCGGCTCCTCGCCGCGGCCACCGTCACCTCCGCCCTCGCCGCCTGCGGTGGCGGTGGCGACGGCGGCGGCGGTGGCGGTGGCGGTGAGAACGAGGCCTCCGACATCGGCGTCACCGCGGACACCATCCGGATCGGCTCGCACTATCCGCTGACCGGCGTCGCGGCGCCCGGCTACAGCGAGATCCCGACCGGCGCCCAGTGCTACTTCGAGTTCGTGAACGACGCCGGCGGCGTCTACGACCGGCAGATCGAGTTCATCTACCGCGACGACGCCTACAACCCGACCCAGACCGTCCAGGTGGTCAACGAGCTCGTCCTGCAGGACGAGATCTTCGCGATGATGGGGGGTCTGGGCACCCCCACGCACCGGGCGGTGCTGGACTTCCTCAACGGCGAGGGCGTCCCCGACCTGTTCGTCGCCTCCGGATCGCTGCTCTGGGACAACCCGGAGGAGTACCCGTACACCTTCGGCTGGCAGCCGGACTACGAGATCGAGGGCAAGTTCATCGGCAACTACATCGCCGAGAACTTCCCCGACGCCCGGGTCGGCCTGTTCCTCCAGGACGACGACTTCGGCGAGGACGGCAGGGCCGGCCTCGAGGGGTACATCGAGGACCAGATCGTCGCCGTCGAGACCTACGTGCCGGGCAACACCGACGTCGGCCCGCAGATCGCCGCGCTGCAGGCCGCCGGGGCCGACCTCGTCGTCAGCTTCAGCGTGCCGAGCTACACCGCGCTCGGGCAGCTGGCCGCCCTGCGGCTGGGCTACCAGCCGCAGTGGTTCTACTCCAACGTCGGCTCGGACCCGACGCTGGTCGGCTCGCTGCTGGCCAACTTCTCCGAGGGCGCGGTCAGCGACGCCAGCCTGCTCGACGGGGCGATCACCACCGAGTACATCCCCACCGTCGACCAGACCGACAACCCGTGGGTGCAGCTGTGGCAGCGGGTGTGGGACGAGTGCTCCACCGCCGAGGGCGAGCTCACCAACTTCCGGATCTACGGGATGAACCAGGCCTACACCACGGTGCAGGCGCTCCAGGCCGCCGGGCAGAACCCGACCCGGGACGGCCTGGTCGCGGCCGTGGAGCAGGCCGGCGGTGACTTCCAGGGGTCGTGGTACGCGCCGTTCCGTTACTCCGCCGACCGGCACGCCGGCATCAGCGGCATGCAGGTCAGCCGGATCACCGGGAACACCTCGGAGGAGCTGACGCCGGTGCTCATCACCGACAACGGTGAGGACGTCGACATCGAGGAGTCCGACAACGAGCCGACCACTCCCCCGGAGGACGGCATCCCGGACGTCGAGCCGGTCGAGTAACCCAGCAGCACCCCGGCGGGCCGCCGGTCTCCCCTCGCGGAGGCCGGCGGCCCGTCGCCGTCCGGGCCCCACGGGACCGCCGGAACACTTAGAGGCCGAAGTGTGCGGTGACGATCATGGGGTAGGAGCCGCCCCGGCGCGCACGGGCGCGCGTCCCGGCTGGATGGGAGCAGGCATGGTGCGCGCGGCACGGACGATCCGACGGGCGGTGGTGACCGGAGGAGCCGGCTTCCTCGGCTCCCATCTCTGCGAACACCTGCTCGAGCGGGACGTCGAGGTGGTCTGCCTCGACAACTTCCTCACCGGCTCCCCGCAGAACGTCGTCCACCTGGTGGAGCACCCCGGTTTCCGGCTGGTCCGCTGCGACGTCACCGACTACGTGCACGTGTCCGGCCCGGTGGACCTCGTGCTGCACTTCGCCTCGCCGGCCAGCCCCCTGGACTACCTGAAGATGCCGATCGAGACGCTCAAGGTCGGCAGCCTCGGCACCCTGCACACCCTGGGGCTCGCCCACGAGAAGGGCGCCCGGTACGTGCTCGCCTCCACCTCCGAGGTGTACGGCGACCCCCTGGTGCACCCCCAGGGCGAGGAGTACTGGGGCAACGTCAACCCGGTCGGCCCGCGCGGCGTCTACGACGAGGCCAAGCGCTTCAGCGAGGCCATGACCACCGCCTACCGGACGTCGAAGGGCACCGACACCGGCATCGTCCGGATCTTCAACACCTACGGCCCGCGGATGCGCCCGGACGACGGCCGCGCCATCCCGGCGTTCGTCGCCCAGGCGCTCTCCGGGCGCCCGTTGACCGTCGCCGGCGACGGCTCGCAGACCCGGTCGATCTGCTACGTCGACGACACCGTGCGCGGCATCCTCGCGATGGCCTTCTCCGGGGAGCCGGGCCCGGTCAACATCGGCAACCCCGACGAGCTGTCGATGCTGCGGCTGGCCGAGTGGATCGTCGAGCTGACCGGGTCCTCGTCGGAGATCTCCTACATCGACCTCCCGGTGGACGACCCGAAGGTCCGCCGTCCCGACACCACCCGCGCCGAGCAGCTGCTCGGCTGGCGGCCGACGGTGTCTTCGGAGGAGGGCCTGCGGCGCACGGTGGCCTGGTTCGCCGAGCAGCAGGAGACCGTCGCCGTCCGGGCCGGGTGATCCACGGGGGGTCAGCGATCGCATCTACTGTGTAGTGGGCGGTCGCGGGGTCGCCGGAGACCCTGACCACGTCGACGGGAGAGCTGCACACGATGGGCCGCCACGCCGCCAGCTCTGCCGCGCGGTGGCCGGTGCAGGTCACGCCCCAGGTCCTCGTCGCGCTCGCGGTGGCCGCGGTGGTGCTGCTGGCCGGCGGGCTCACGTGGTGGGTCGTCGACGCCGGGAGAGGCGAATGCGAGCGCACCGAGGTGGTGCGGGTGACCGTGACTCCCGAGCTCGCCCCCGTCGCCGAGCGGGTGCTCGCCGACGCGGAGGGGCTGCGGCCCGAGGACTGCGCGGACGCCGAGGTGACCGCCCAGCAGCCGGTGCAGACGGTCGGCGACCTCGGCGCGCTGGACGCCGCGGACCTGCCGCACCTGTGGGTGCCCGACTCCTCGCTGTGGACGACCCGCACCGCAGAGGCCGACCTGGAGGCCGCCGCAGCCGCTGGAGCTGGACCCGGCGGAGATGCAGGCGCTGCTCGCCCAGCTGGCGGAGCTGGCCGCGCCGTCCCGCATCCTCACCGTCGTCGACGTCTCCACCTCCATGGAGGCCCCGGCGGGCGACGGCACGCGGGCCACGCTGGCCCGGGACGCCGCCAAGAGCACGCTCACGCTGGTACCGGGCGACTTCGCCCTGGGGCTGTGGTACTTCGCCGCCGAGCTGGACGGCGACCGCGACTGGACCGAGGCGGTGCCCACCCGCCCCCTCGAGGCCGAGGTCGACGGCAGTACGCAGCGCGCCGTGCTCGGCGAGCAGCTGGAGACGATTCCCGACCGGCTGAGCCCCGGGGGCACCGGCCTCCACGACACGACGCTGGCAGCGGTGCGGGCGGCCCGCTCGGACTTCGACCCGACCGCGGTGAACAGCGTGCTGGTTGTCACCGACGGCACGAACGAGGACGACGGCATCGCCCTGGACGAGCTGCTGGACACGCTGCGCGCGGAGGCCGACCCCGACCGGCCGGTCAAGGTCATCGGCGTCGCCCTCGGCCCGGACGCCGACCTGGGTGCGCTCGATCAGATCGCCGAGGCGACCGGCGGCGCCGCCTACTCCGCGGTCGACCCGACCGACCTGCAGACGGTTCTGTTCGACGCCCTCCGGCAGCGCTGAGGATCGAGGGCGCCGCTGCGGCGCCCGGCCGGGCACGGCAGCCCTCTCCCCCAGCACGCTCAGGCGCTGAGTGCAGCTGCACTCAGCGCCTGAGGACGCCATGACCCACACCCCGGGTGTGCGCCTTCGTGGGGGTGGAGCCCCGGGCCGCCGAGTGGCCGAGTGGCCGGGCGCCGTCCCCGACCGCCGCCGAGTCCCGCCAGCACCTCGACACCCGCGGACGCTCTCCCCTGCCTCGCATGGTGAACAGGGGAGAGCGCCGACAGGAAGAAGGTCAGGTGCGGGCCAGCAACCCGTCCAGGGCTGCGGTGACCTCGTCGACGGTGACCTCGTCCAGCGCCGGGTCGAGCTCGGCGCTCCACGGGTCGCCGGTGCCGTCCCCGTGCCAGAGGACGACGTGCTGCGGCCGCGGCGGCGGACCCCACAGCGCCGGCGACACCGGCCCGAACAGCACCACCGAGGGACGGCGGTAGGCGGTCGCCAGGTGGGCCATGCCGGTGTCGCCGCTGACGACGACCCCGGCGCCGGCGACCACGGCGGCCAGTTCGAGGATCGTCGTCCGGCCGGCCAGGACCGCCTCCTCCCCCAGCCCGGCACCCTCGGCCACCGCACGGGCCAGCGCCACCTCGGCCGGGCCGCCGGTGACGCGGACCTCCAGTCCGCGGGCGGCCAGGTGCCGGGCGACCGCGGCGAACCGGTCGGCGGGCCAGCGCCGGCCCGGGAACGCCGCCCCGGGGTGCACCAGGGCCACGCCGGCGGGCGCCGGTGCGGGCACGTTCGGGACGGCGAGGTCGAGGGCGTCCGGGTCGGCGTCGACGCCCAGCCCCTCCGCGACCAGTCGGCACCAGCGCCGCACCTCGTGCTCGTCGGGGTACCAGGTCGGGCCGGGGTAGCCGGGGCTGGCGAAGGTGAGCAGCCGCTCGGGGTGCAGGTCGGCCACGACGACGTGCGAGGCCGGGCCCTTGCCGTGCAGGTCGACGGCGAGCTCCGGCGGGGGGCCGGCCCAGTCCAGCGGCTCGAGCTCGCGGGCGGGCAGCACCTCGTCGACCGCGTCGACCAGCGCGGCCAGCGGCTCGAGCGCCGCGGTCGTGGCGAGCACCAGCCGATGGTCCGGCACCGCCGCCCGGACCGCCCGGATGGCCGACACCCCGGTCAGCAGGTCGCCGAGCCCCAGCGGCCGGAGCACCACGGCGGTCGGCCGGCCCCGCTGCAGGGGCCCGCGCCGAGCCTCGACCGGCCTCCCTGCAGAGGCCCGCCGCGAGCCTGCGAGTGGCGGAGGGAAGGGGGGTCCTTCAAGGGGGGCGAGGGGGTCCTTACTCACACCCGGGAGCGCTGGACCAGGGCCGTCGTGGAGTGCCCGTCGAGGTAGGGCAGCACGACGGCCTGGCCGCCCCAGCGCCGCAGCACCGCCGCCTCGGGCAGGTGGGCGCCGGCGTAGTCGCCCCCCTTGGCCCACACGTCCGGACGCAGCCGCTCGATCACCTCGGCCGGGGTGTCCTCGCCGAACACGACGACGGCGTCGACGAACTCCAGCGCCTCCAGCACCCGCGCCCGGTCGGCCGCGGTCACCAGCGGACGCGACGGGCCCTTGAGCCGGCGCACCGAGTCGTCGGAGTTGATGCACACCACCAGGCAGTCGCCCAGCCCGCGGGCGGCCCGCAGCGTCGCGACGTGGCCGGGGTGCAGCAGGTCGAAGCAGCCGCCGGTGGCCACGACGGTGCCGCCGGCGGCGCGGACCCGTGCGAGCACGCCGTCCACCCCCGGCTCGGCCACCACGTTCGGCCCGGCAGCCGTGTCGAGGTCCCACGCCGAGGCACCCCCGCGGGCCACGAAGGCCGAAGCATTCGCCACCGCGGCCGCCACCGCCTCGCCGGTCACCGCACCGTCGGCCAACGCCAGCACCGCTGCCGCCGCGAAGGAGTCGCCCGCCCCGCACGGGTCGCCGCCGGTCACCGGCACCGCCGGCACCACCATCGGCGCGCCCTCGCCGTAGGAGAGCAGCACCCCCCGAGCACCCAGGGTCACCGCGACCGCGCCGACGCCCCAGTGCCGGATGAGCGCCTCGGCCCGGGCGCCGACCGCGGCCAGGCCGTCGCCGTCGGCCACCACCCCGGTGGCCGCCGCCACGCGGGCGGCCTCGACGCCGTTGGGCGTGACCAGGCGCACGCTCGGCACCGGGTCGGCGCCGCGGGGGTGCGGGTCCCAGACGACCGGCCCGCCGGCTTCGGCCAGCACCGCCCGCACGGCGGCGTCCGCCGTCGTCCCCCGGCCGTAGTCGGCCACCAGCACGGCCGCGGCGTCGCGGATGGCCTCCGCGGCCTCGGCGGGCAGCGCACCGAGTACCGCCACCGGCGCGCCGCTGTCGATCCGCACCACCGAGTGGTCGCCCACCCGGACCCGCCGCTTCACGGCCGTCCCGCCGCCGGAAGGGATCTCGACCAGCCGTACGCGACCGGCCAGGAGGGCCCTCAGCCGGTCGGCGTCCCCGTCGTCGGCCATCGGCGTGACCAGGACGACCTCGCGGCGGGTGGCCCGGGCCGCGATCACCGCTGCCAGTGCCGCGCCGCCGGGGCGCTCGCGGGTCTCGACGTCCTCCACGACCGGCACGGGCGCGTCCGGGGTGAGCCGGGACGCCGTGCCGACCAGGTCGACGTCGAGCAGGGCGTCCCCGACGACGACGATTGCTCGCCCACCCACCCCGCTCACGGGGCGGCCTCCAGGCGGGTCGCGGAGGGCACGCGCGCGGGCTCGGCGAGCACGGCGGCGTCGAAGGACGCGCAGACCAGGTGCAGCGCGACCAGGTGGCACTCCTGCACGGTCGCCGTCCACGGGGAGTCGATGCACACCGCGTCGTCGGCTGCGGCGGCCAGCGGGTTGGGCGCCGGGCCGGTCATCGCGAGCACGGTGATACCGCACTCGCGGGCCCGCCGGGCGGCAGCGACGGCGTTGGGGCTGCGGCCGGAGGTCGACAGAAGCACCAGCACGTCGCCGGCCCGCCCGTGGGCCTCGACCTGGCGGGCGAAGAGCTCGTCGGCCGGGTAGTCGTTGGCGATGGCCGTCAACGACGACGTCTCGGCGGTCAGACAGATCGCCGAGAACGGCGGCCGGTCGGCCCGGTAGCGGCCGACCAGCTCGGCGGTCAGGTGCTGCGCCTGGGCCGCGCTGCCCCCGTTGCCCGCGGCCAGCAGCCGGCCACGCGATTCTCCGGACAGCACGTCGGCGATCTGCCGGCCCCAGCCGTCCAGCGTGTCGAGCTGTCCGTTCAGGGAGCCGAGGGCGGCGGTCAGCGACGCGACGTGGTCGGCCCCGGTGAGGTGGGTGCAGGTGTCCGGCGAGACGACCTCGCCGGCCGAGTGGGGAGCCTCGGACAGGGGGGCAGGGCTCATCGGGCGACCTCCACGGGACGGCGGCTGGCCAGGACCTGCCGGTAGACGGTGTCGGTGTCGGCCACCACCCGGGCCCACCGGTAGCGGTCGCGGGCGCGACGCACCCCGGCCGCCCCGTAGGCGGCCCGGCGGGCGTCGTCGACCAGCAGCGCGGCGAGCACCTCGCCCAGCCGGGCCGGGTCCCGGGGCGGGACCAGGTCGCCGGTGACGCCGTCGGCGACGGAGTCCTGCAGGCCGCCCACGGCGGTGGCCACCACCGGCCGTCCGCAGGCCATGGCCTCCAGCGGGGTGATGCCGAACGGTTCGTACCAGGGGACGGCGAGCACCACGTCGGCCGAGCGGACCCACGCCGGGACGTCGGCCCGCGCCACCGCGCCGGTGAACACCAGCCGGTCGGCGACGCCCAGGGAGGCGGCGACCTCCCGCAGCCGGCGCACCTCCGGGTCGTCGTCCAGCTGCGCGGCCGACGGCCCACCGACGACGACCAGCTCCACGTCGGGGACGGCGGCCAGCGCGCGGACGGCGTCCTCCTGCCCCTTGCGCTCGACCAGCCGGCCGAGGACCAGCAGCCGCTTCCGGTCGCCGCGCGGCGCGACAGGGCCGCGGGGGGTGAAGACGGCGGTGTCCACGCCACACGGCACGATCGACACCCGATCGCTGTCCAGGCCCAGCCGGCGCAGCTCGAAGACCTCGTCGGAGCAGGTGGCGATGACGTGTGCGACCGTGCGACACAGTGACCGCTCCCGGTCCACCCGCTGCGGCGGCGAGGTGTCCGCGGCACCCTGGTGCCGGCGCTTGACCGACCCGAGGGCGTGGAAGGTCTGCACGATCGGGATTCCCGCCCGCCCCGCGCCGGCGGCGGCGACCGCGGCCAGCCCGCTCATCCAGAAGTGCGCGTGCACCAGGTCCGGCGGGCGCTGCGCCCACTCCCGCCGCAGCACCGAGGCGAACTCGGGCATGTGCCGCAGCAGGTCGTCCTTGGGCAGCACCCGCGCCGGGCCCGCGGTCACGTGCGCGACGTCGTAGCCGTCGGCGGTCGTCATGCGGTGGGGCTGGTCCGGGTCCTCCCGGCGGGTGTGCACGGTGACCTCGTGCCCGCGCCGGGCCAGGCCCGCGGCCAGCGCGGCGACGTGCACGTTCTGCCCGCCGGCGTCCACTCCGCCGATGGCGGCGAGCGGGCTGGCGTGCTCGGAGACCAGGTCGAGCTTCATCACCGGGTCACCTCCTCGAGTAGTGCATCCCAATCCCCCAGGAACCGGTGGAGCCCGTACCGCTCCAGCGCAGCGGCGCGAGCCGCCTTGCCGGCCAGCCGGGCGGCGTCCTCGTCGTGCAGGTACGTGCGGACGGCCGCCCAGAGTCGCTCCGGACGGGTGGAGAGGACACCCGCCTCGGCCGGCACCGCCTCGACCGCCTCGGTGGTGGCCAAGGCCACCACCGGCAGGCCCAGGTGCATCGCCTCGAGCAGGGAGAGCCCGAGAGAGGTCCAGCGGACCGGATGCACGTACACCCGGCGACGGGCGAGCTCGGCGTGCATCGCCGCCTGCGGCGGGTCGTCGTGCAGCGCGACGCGGTCGGGGCCGAGGCCGTACCGCTCGTACAGGCCGGCCAGGCCCATGCCGAAGACGTCGACGGGTGCTACGGCAGCCAGCCCGGGCAGCAGGTCGGCGCCGACCGTGCGGCCGCGACGGACCGGCTCGTTGGTGACGACGGCCGCGCGGGCCAGCTCACCGGTGTAGCGCTCGCCGGGGTCGACGACGCCGTGCTCGATGACCGTCGTCGGTGCGCGACCGTTGTCGTAGAAGAGCTGGTTGAAGTGGGTGACGTGCGCGATCGGGATGTCCGACCGGTCGGCCAGCGGATGGCGGGTGTGCGGAACCGGTCCGTCACCCGGCTCCAGGCCGGGCGCGTTGTGCTCGAGGAAGACGGCGGGCAGATCACGGCCGGGCTCGCGGCCCAGCCACTCGCGCACCAGCTCCAGGTCGCGGGTGCGCTGCAGGACGACGGCGTCGACGTCCTCCTCACGGAGGATTTCCGGGGTCACCTCGCGGGCCGACGCCGGCCAGTCCCAGGTGCGCGCGCGGCCGAGCCCGTCGGGGCCGCGATCGGGGGTGACCGGCAGCAGGTACTCGTGCCGGCCCTGGACGAACGCCGTCGTCCACGAGCCGTGCACGTGCCAGAGCAGGACCTTCACGCAGCGAGCACCTTCCCGACAGCCGCGACGACGTCGTCCGCGGTCACCGACGTGAGGCAGGGGTGGCCGGGCACCGGGCACTCGCGGGCCCGGGTCAGCCGGCAGGGGGCGTCCTGGTCGCCGAGCAGCACGGTCGGCACCCCGTAGGGCGCCCACCGCGCCGCCGGGACGACCGGGGAGAACAGCGAGACGACCGGCGTCCCGACGGCGGCGGCCAGGTGCGCCGGGCCGGTGTTGCCCACGACGACCGCGGCGGCGCCGTCGAGCAGCGCCGCCATCTGGACGAGCGAGGTGTCCCCGCCGAGGTCGACGCCCCGGGTGCCGGCGACGGCCGCGGTGAGCTCCCGTTCCCCCGGACCGCCGGTGACCAGCACCCGGTGACCGGCGTCGGCCAGCGCCTCGACCGCCTCGGCGCAGCGGCGCACGGGCCAGGCGCGGGCCGGGACGCTGGCGCCGGGATGGAGCACGACGTATCCCGGCGACGGATCCACCCCCGTCCCACGTGCCAGCTCACCGCGAGTACGGGTGTCACCCAACCGGGAGAGCACGTCGGCTGCTGCGGGCAGGGGTCGGCGCACGGCGAGCCGGCCGTCGTCGCCGGCCGGCAGGTCGAAGCCCGCGGCGCGGGCGAGGGACAGGGCCCGCTCGGGCTCGGGCAGGTCGTCGCGCACCCGGTGGCGGACGTCGAGCAGCGACCCGGGGTAGTCGACGCTGATCGCGGAGATCCGTGGCACGCCGGCGGTGCGCAGCACCAGCGCCAGGGGCAGGGGCGACTGGTGGAAGGAGGTGGAGACGACCGCCTCGTCGGGCGCGAGGGCGCGGACCCGGTCGGTCAGCGCGGCGAGGTCGGCGGGGTCGACCGGCGGCGGGTCGCCGAGGATCCACGGGCAGGACCAGGTCCACACCTCGTCCACGCCGGGCAGCAGGCCGGCGGCCTCCGCGCCGGCGGGACCGGCGAGGAAGACGACCCGGTCGGCGCCGGCGGCCACGGCCCGCACCAGCGGCCCCTGGACGAGGACGTCGCCGACCGAGTCCAGCCGGGCCACGAGGACCGTGCGGGCGCTCACCACCGACCCGCCAGGAGGTCGTCGACCGCCTCGGTCAGGGTGGCCGCCCGGTGGGACGCCGCGCTCACCTCGGCCCGCCGCGTCACCGGGGTCGGGACGAGGATGCTCGAGGCACCGGCGGCGGCCGCGGCCTCGACGTCGGCGCCGATGTCCCCGATGACCACGCAGCGGGCCGGATCGACATCGAGCTCGGCGCAGGCGGCCTTGACCATCCCGGGGGCGGGCTTGCGGCAGGTGCAGCCGTCGTCCGGGCCGTGCGGGCAGACCTGCACGGTGTCGAAGGGGCCGAGCAGGTCGCCGAGCCGGGCCATGCAGGCGTCGACCTGGTCGCGGGTGATCAGCCCGCGGGCGACGCCGGACTGGTTGCTGACCACACCGACCCGGACCCCACGGGCGCGCAACGCGTCCACCGCCTCGCGCGCCCCGGGCACCGGCGTCACCAGCGCCGGGTCGCCGTTGTACGGATAGTCGCGCACCAGGGTGCCGTCGCGGTCGAACAGGACCAGGTCGGGCAGCCCGCGCCAGGGCCGCACCCGCCGGTGCCGCACGGCGCCGCGGAGGAAGTGCCAGGTCGCCAGCGGGGGGATGAGCGCACTGGTGGCGAGCATGGTCGTGACCTCGGCGCGGTCGCGCGGGCCGGGCGCGATGCGGGCCCGGGCGAACTCCGCGGTGCCGGCGGCCCAGGCGAGAGCGGCCAGGGCCGCAGCCCGGGGACGACGCGCGACGGTGAGGCCGACGGCGGCCAGGGCGGCCGCGGCCACGGCCAGGTGCTGCGGACGGCGGCCCAGCGGAGCGTCGGCACGCTCGCGCCAGTCGCGCCCGTGCAGCCGCCGCATGAGGACGTCGTCGGCGTTGCCGGCCTGCACCCGCACGCTGACCCAGCGGTCGACCGGCCGCACCGGGTGGGTGATCCAGCGCTGCCCGCGGACCAGCCGGGCGCCGGTGTCCATGACCCGGAGCGCCAGGTCGGAGTCCTCGCGGAAGGCGCGGGGAAAGCGCTCGTCGAAGCCGCCGACCGCGGCCAGCGCGGCGCGGCGGTAGGCGAGGTCGGCGGTGATCCAGGAACTGGTGGCCAGCCCGGCGGTGCCGCGCTCCCAGTCCGTGGGCCGGCGGTCCTCCGGCAGCGGCACGCGAACCCGGCCCTGGCTGCCGGCGACGTCGCCCGGCAGGCCGGAGAGGTCCTCGGCCAGCCGCTGGTACCAGTCGGGGTCGGGCACCACGTCGTCGTCGAGGAAGGCCACCCACTCGGTGCGCACGCTGCGCCAGCCGAGGTTGCGCGCGCGGGCCGGGCCACCGCCGCCGGTGCGCACCACGCGGACGGGCGGCAGGCCCGGCCGGTCAGGGCGCAGGGGGTCGCCGGTGGGGCGGTCGTCGACCAGGACCAGCTCGGCGGGACGCGGCCCGGGGGCCTGGGCGAGGGCGTCGAGCAGCACGTCGAGGGACGGCCGGCCGACGGTCGGCACGACCACGGAGCACTGCCCGATCCCCACCTGCATGATCGCGTCCTGCCCTGCCCGACCGGACGGGAAACACTACGGGCTTGAAGTGTCCCCGGACGCGGTCCCGGACGCGGTGCGCCCGGCCCCCTGCACGGTCCCTGGCCCCGCTCCGAGGCTCGCGCCGAGCTTGCGAGGCGTGAGGAAAGACGGGTCCTTCGACGAGCGGTGAGGAGGACGGGGTCCTTCTTCTTCTTCTTCTTCAGCGGCGGGAGCGGGCCGCCGCGGAGACCCGCGCGAGCGCGTCGGTGACGACGGCGGCGTCGTCCCCCAACAGAGTGAGCAGGTGGGCCACCAACCCGTCGTGGGTGGGCCGGGCCTCCTCGACCTTGGCCCGCCCGGCCGGGGTCAGCCGCGCGTGCAGCAGCCGGCGGTCGCCGGAGGAACGCTCGCGGACCACCAGGCCCTCGGCCACCAGGCGGGTGACGGTGCTGGTCACCCCGGCGCGGGAGAGGCCCAGCGCCTCGGCGACCTCGCCCATCGTGGCCCGCTCGCCGGGCGCCTCGGCGATCCGCCGCAGCGCCTCGTAGCCGGTGAGCGAGAGGTCGTGCCGACGGTGCAGCGCGGAGTCCACGCGGCGGGTGATGCGGTCGTGCACCTGCACGATGCGCAGCCAGGTCTCGGCGGGGCCGGGCGCCGCTCCCGGGACGTCGGCCACGTCGCCGGGCACGTGCTCGGCGGGGAGATCCGGAGCGAGGGCGTCCTCGGGGCGGGGCACCCGTCCATCGTCGCCGACGCAGCGCTCAGGCGCTCCCGAAGGGCGCAGGTCCCCCCGGGCGGGCTCCCGGCCGCCGCCCCCCGGAGACGACGGCGAGGCCCACACCCGCGGCGAGCAGCGCACTGCCCGCGGCCAGCAGCGGCCACAGGACGCCGCCGTCCGGCAGGGGCAGCGGCGTCGCCGCTGCGGCGACCTGCAGGGCGACGGCGGCGCTCGACGCCGACTCGCCGCCCACCAGCTCGAGGACCGCCTGCCCGGCGGAGGTGCCGGTGGGGATGCGGACGGCGGTCTCGACCGAGCCGTCCGGACTCGCGACGACCGAGGTGAGGACGGCGTCGGCCACCCGGACGGTCACCGGCTCACCGGGGCCGAAGCCCTTCCCGCGCAGGGTGACCTCCTGGCCGGCGACGACCTCCCGCGCCGAGACGGTGACGGCGGGCGGCTCTCCCGCGGCGTCGACCGGACCGACGCTGCCCGGGTCGGGCAGGCCCGGGACCGGCATCGGCACGACCTCGCCGTCCGGCGCGGGCCCGGCCACGGCCGGTGGCGTGCCGCCGGGGGTCGGCACCACGCCGGCGCCGGTGGGCGGGGCGATGGCCGCGCAGTCCTCGTGGGCCGGCCGGGTGAAGCTGTAGCCGACGAGCTCGTCGACGTAGCCGGCGCCCGAGCCGTCGAGCGGCACGTACTCCAGGTACGGGTCGATGGTCTCGCCCCAGTCGACGGGGCCGGTGCTCAGCACGACGACGGCGCCGGGTCCCACCTCGGCGCTGGCCTCTCCTCCGGGGAGGCGGCTGGTCGCCAGGGTGACGGCGTAGCCGGCCGTGCCGCCGGTGACCTCGACGACGACACCGCCCGGGCGGCAGCTGGGGCCGTGGGTGACGCGGGCGTCGGGGCGGGCGGGGTCGTCGACGGCGGCTGCGGGGCCGGCGACGGCGATGCCCGCGCAGAGGAGCGTGCCCACCAGTGCGCCGAGGGTCGCGACGGACCTCCCGGCGGCAGTCGCGGGACCGGTGTGGCGGACGACGAGCGAGGAGCGGACCGGGGCGCGCGGTCGGGCCCGTCGACGAGGCCTGGTGGCGACCGGCACGTGCACTTCCCCCTGGATCTGCGCCGGGACACCTGCGGTGTGCCGGTGACGACCATGATGCCGTGCGTGACGCCTCGTGGACCGGGGGCTGCCGACGGGTCTCGCGTGTCGCTGCGGCGTGTCGGCAGAAATGCTGCCGGGAACCGGCCGTCGGGACGTGACCGGGCTCGCGCGGTCACGCAGAGACGGAGCACGGTCCGGCACGTGGTCGACGAGCGCGGACGAGGAGCGCACGTGGCGGAGCGCTCACTACGGTGTCCGGGTGGACTCAGCAACAGGCACCGGTCGCCGCCGGCAGGACGAGGTCTACCGCGCGGGGGTGTACGGCCACCGGCCGCGGGTGCCCACCGCCGCCCGGGCCCTGCAGCGCCGCGCGCGGGAGCGCCTGAGCGCCCGCGCCTATGCCTACGTCGCGGGCGGCGCCGGGGACGAGGCGACGCAGCGGGCCAACCGCGCGGCGTTCGACCGGTGGGCCGTCGTCCCCCGGGTGCTGCGGGACGTGAGCGTCCGGGACACGTCGGTGGAGCTGTTCGGCCGGCGGCTGCCCGCCCCTCTCCTCCTCGGCCCGGTGGGGGCGCTCGAGCTGGTGCACCCCGCGGCCGACCTGGCGGTGGCCCGGGCGGCGGCGGGGCTGGGCGTGCCGATGGTCTTCTCCAACCAGGCGTCGGTGCCGATGGAGGAGTGCGCCGCAGTGATGGGCTCGTCGCCGCGGTGGTTCCAGCTGTACTGGTCGACGTCGGACGAGCTGGTGGAGAGCCTGGTCGGCCGCGCGGAGGCCAGCGGGTGCGACGTACTGGTGGTCACCCTCGACACCACGATGCTCGGCTGGCGACCCCGCGACCTCGACCTGGGCCATCTGCCGTTCGCGCTCGGCAAGGGCATCGCGCAGTACACCTCCGACCCGGTGTTCCGGCGGCTGGTCGAGCAGCGGGCGGCGGCGTCGGCGGCCCCCGCGCCGGCCGAGCCGGGCGCCGCCGCCGGCCGGGACCGTCAGCCGCGGCCCACGGTCGCGGCGGTGCGAGCGCTGGTCGGGATGGCGCGGGCCTGGCCCGGTCCCCTCCTGGACAACCTGCGCTCGCCCCTGCCCCGGGCCGCCGTCGAGACGTTCCTGTCCATCTACTCGCGGCCCTCGATCACCTGGGCCGACCTCGCCTGGCTGCGGGCCCGCACCCGCCTGCCGATCGTGCTCAAGGGGGTGCTGCACCCCGACGACGCTCGTCGTGCGCTCGACGAGGGGGTGGACGGCGTGGTGGTGAGCACGCACGGCGGCCGGCAGGTGGACCGCTCGATCGCCGCGCTGGACGCGCTGCCCGACGTGGTGGCTGCGGTGGGCGACCGCGCGCCGGTGCTGCTCGACAGCGGGGTGCGCAGCGGCGCCGACGTCCTCACCGCGGTGGCGCTCGGCGCGCGGGCGGTGCTGCTCGGCCGGCCGTTCGCCTGGGGGCTGGGGTTGGCCGGCGAGGATGGCGTGCGGCAGGTGCTCTCGGATGTGCTGGGCGAGTTCGACCTGACGCTCGGGCTCAGCGGTCACACGACGGTCGGGCAGCTCACCCCCGAGGTGCTGCGCCGGGTCGGCTGACCCCCCGCCCTACCGACACGCCGAGCCGGGCTTGACCCTGCGGAGTGGCGTGGGTCACAGTTGGTCTCGGGCGGGGGAAGCCGGCAACGAGTGGCCTCCCACTGCTGGGAGGACCGACCAACGCGGCCAGACCGTCAGGACCGGCCCCCCGCCCCTCAACGCCTCGTCGGACGCCGGCGTCGGTCGCAGCCTTCCCCCAGCACGCCCTCTTCTCCACGGACGCGCGTGCTCTGCATGCGGTGGCATGCGGCGCCAGCGTCGGTAGGTGGGGGTGTCGGGCGGGTCAGACGGCCACGGGGCCGCGATCCGCCGGCGGGGCGGTCGGCTGCGGGGACGGCGTGGGGGCCGGAGCCGGAGCTGGGGACGGCGTGGAGGCCGGAGTCGGCTGCGGGGACGGCGCAGGTCCCGGCGTGGGGGTCGACCCGGATGCCGGGCTCGGCTGCGGAGAGGGCTCCGGCTCGGGAGCCGGCGTCGGGCTCGGCGTGGGAGCCGGTGCGGGTTCCGGAGTCGGTGCCGGTGCGGGCTCCGGCTGCGGGGCCGGGCTCGGCTGCGGAGACGGCTCAGGCGCCGGCGACGGAGCGGGCGCCGACGACGGGGTGGGCGCGGGTTCCGGAGCCGGTCCCGGCTCGGGCGACGGCTCCGGCTCGGGAGCCGGTGCGGGAGCCGGTGCGGGTTCGGGAGCCGGCTCCGGCTCGGGAGCCGGTGCGGGCTCGGGAGCAGCTTCGGGAGCCGGCTCGGGTTCGGGAGCCGGCTCGGACTCGGGCGACGGCTCCGGCTCGGGCTCCGGTGGCGGCGGGGGCGCCCACCGGGAGCCGTTGCTCACCTGCACGGTGATCGTGCTGTCGGTGTCCACCACCGTGCCCGGCCGTGGGTCCATGGCCAGGACGACGCCCGGCGCGCGCCCGCTGTCCACCCGCACGAGCGAGACGCCCAGCCCCGCCGCGCCGAGCAGGGAGCGGCAGCGGTCGGCGAACGAGCCGACACACCCCCCGGGCAGCGTCTGGAACGACCCGGCGACGTACCGGGGATCTGCGGGCGGGAACGGCACCGGCTCCCGCTCGACGAGGATCGGGGCGACCGCATCGCGCCAGATCTCCGCCGCCCTCCCGCTGCTCAGCCCGACGTCCCGGTTGGCCACCGGGTCGTAGACCATCACGCTGGCCGCGATCCGCGGCGTGTATCCGGCGAACGCGACGGAGTAGTCGTCCTGCGTCGTCCCGGTCTTGCCGGCGATCTCATAGCCCGGAACGTGGGCCCGGCGGCCGGTCTGCCCGGGGTTGCCGGGCTCGACGACCTCGACCAGCGCCTGGGTGAGCGTGTGCGCGAGGTCGGGGTCGACCACCTCCGGCGTGCACCGGTCGGCCGGCAGCAGCGGAGCGCCGTCCGGACCGGTCAGCGGCTCCCCGTTCCGGTCGAGCACCGCGTCGACCGGGGTGGGCGCACAGCGGGTGCCGCTGGCCGCCAGGGTCGCGTAGGAGTTGGCGAGGGCCAGTGGGCTGGTCGGCTCGGCGCCGAAGGTGAACGAGCCCCGGTTCTGGGCGACGATCGTGTCGGCGATCGGGTCCAGGGAGGTGAGGCCCAGCCGCTGGGCCATCCGCACCGGGCCCTCGACGCTGCCCAGCTGGTCCTCCAGCGCGAGGAAGTAGGTGTTGGAGGACATGTAGAGGGCTTCCTCCATGTCCAGCCGGCGGGGGTAGCTGCCGGCGTTGCCGACCTCGTACCAGCCGTCGCCGTCCCGGTAGACGCGGGAGACGTAGGGGTCCGAGGTGGTGATCTCGTGCTCGAGTCCGAAGCCGGCCTCCAGCGCCGCGGCCGCGGTGAACACCTTGTACGTCGACCCGGCGCCCTGACCGGCGGCGAGGTTGAGGTTGACCGTGGTCTGGGCCGGGTCGGACTCGTCGAGCCCGTACAACCGGTTCACCGACATGGCCAGCACCCGACCGGTGCCCGGCTCGACCGCCGTGTAGATGCCGGCCCGCGGGTCGCCCATCGCCAGGGCCTCGAGGACCGCGGCGTCCCCGGCGCGCTGCATCGCCGGGTCGAGGGTCGTCCGGATGGTCAGCCCGCCGGTCTCCAACTGCCGCCGGGTCAGGCCGACGGTCTCGGTGAGGTACTGCAGGACGTAGTCGCAGAAGAACCCACCGATCAGCGCCTCGGTGCAGCCGCGCGGCGGCGTACCCCCGGGCTGCAGCACGACCGGCTCACGGCGGGCCTCCGCGGCGGCAGCCTCGTCGATCATGCCGAGCTCGAGCATCCGGCCGATGACCACGTCCCGACGGGCGGTGGCCGCCTCGGGGTCGACGAACGGGTCGTACCGACTCGGGCTCTGCACCAGCCCGGCCAGGGTGGCGGCCTGGGCGAGGGTGAGCTCGGACGGCGGCACGGAGAAGTAGGTCTGCGCGGCGGCGTGCACCCCGTACGCGCCGGCGCCGAAGTACACCCGGTTGAGGTAGCGGGTGAGGATCTCGTCCTTCGTGTAGCGCTCCTCCAGGCCCAGGGCCAGCTGCGCCTCGGTGAGCTTGCGGCCGAGGTTCTCGGCGACGGCCGCCTGTCGCTGCTCCGGCGTCCGCGCCGTCTGCAGCCGGATCTGCTTGACCAGCTGCTGGGTCAGCGTGGAGCCGCCCTCGACCACCGTGCCCGCGGCGACGTTGCGCACCAGCGCCCGCAGCAGGCCCTCGCCGTCCACCCCGCCGTGCTCGTAGAAGCGGGAGTCCTCGATGGCGACCAGCGCGTCCTTCATCACCGGGGCGATCGCGTCACTGGGCACGACCGTGCGGTTGCGCCGGTACAGCTCGGTGATCAGCGAGCCGTCCGCGGCGAGCACCTTCGTGGTGCCGACGGCCGTGCGGTCGAGGAGCTCGGCCTCGACCGGGTGCAGCACTCCGGCGGTCGACCGCGTGGCCACGCCGGCCCCGGCGACCCAGGGCAGGGCCAGCGCCGCCGTCAGCGCGCCGGCCACGACGACCGCGACCCCCAGCCGGGCCAGGGCCGCGCTGCGGCGCCTCCGCCAGGGTCCGGCCGCCTCGACTCCGGGCAGCGGCAGACCGGTGGTGGGACGGCGACGCACGCGGAAGACCTCCAGGGCTGGACGGCGGTGTACCTGTGTCTCCTGCCCACGGTCCCCCCGTCCTCACGCGTCGGTCGACCCCGTCACGAGATCTCAATGTGAGGTGATCGAGCACCCGGACCTGCGAACACGTGGCCATCGCCCCTGATCGCCACGTGTTCGCAGGTCTCGCCGGGCGGGAACGCCCGCCGGCGGTCCGTCGCGGAGCACGCGACCGTCAGGCGGTGGCGACCGCCCGCAGGACGTCGACCTTCGCGGCCCGCCGCGCCGGGCCGATCGTGGCCAGCACACCGGCCAGCGCCGCCGCGACCACGCCGGCGCCGGTCGCGACGAGGATGCGCACGACGTCGCGGGCGGTGGCCTCCAGCGGCTGGTCGACGGTCAGGTGCGCGGCGACCTGGCCGAGCGCGGCGACCCGGCGTTCCAGCAGGGCCATCGCCTGCGCGCGCTCGCACTCCTCGGCGCGCAGCGCGGCGCGGGTGCGCTCGAGCCGGACGGCGAGGCCGATGATGGCCGCGGCGGTGCGCAGCGCGGCCTGCTCGGCGGCCGACCAGGTCCGCTCCCTCGTGCACCCGTCGAAGCCGACGTGCCTCCACCACTCGCCGTCGACGAACACCGGGACGACGACACAGGAGATCACCCCCTGCGGCTCGAACAGCGCCCGCTCCTGCGGCGGGAAGTCCCGCACCGAGCCGGCGATCACGTCACCGCCACCGAGGACCTCCTGCCAGCGCCGGAAGTCGGGCTCGTACGGCATGGCCTGCAGCTGCGGATCGTCGCCCGCGACGGGGATCCCGGGTACGTCCCACTCCCCGATGCTGCGGCTGCACAGCAGGCGCTGCTCGTCCACCACGTGGTCGGCGACGAAGACCCGGCTCACCTCGGCGGCCCGGCCGAACGCGCCGAGGATCTCGTGCAGCTGCTGGCGCCACTCGCCCTCCCCGTCGAGGAGGCGCTCGGTGGCCGAGCGGGCCGCGTCGAGGATCGCGTCGCGCCGGAGCAACTCTCGGGAGGGGCTCTCGGTCACCGTTCGCGTCCGGACACGGGCGCACGGTAGCCGTCGAAGCTTTACATCAGGCTGCCAGCGGCCGCAACTCGGGCGGTGGCGTCCCGTCTCCAGGGCCCGCCACGCCGCTGCCGAGACCCTCGACACCGAGACGGGCACCCCTCCGGACACACCGCGGCCCCGCCCTCCGCGAGGAGGACGGGGCCGCGGTGCTGTCTCGACCGGACGTGCACCCGAAGGGATTCGAACCCCTAACCTTCTGATCCGTAGTCAGATGCTCTATCCGTTGAGCTACGGGTGCGGGCTGTTCAGTTGTCGTGCGCGGAGGCTCCGGGATTTGAACCCGGGATGGGGATTAACCCAAACCGCATTAGCAGTGCGGCGCCATAGACCGGACTAGGCGAAGCCTCCCGGGGTCCGAGTTCCCCCCGGAACCACCGAGGACAGAGACTACCAGCGCCCCACGAGGCCCCGGCAGCCCGGGCCCCCGTCCGCACGGTCAGGCCGCGACCGGCTCCGAGGCGGCCGGACGGCGGACCGGGCGGCGGCCGGGCACCAGGGTCACCAGCACCGCGAGCGCGGCCCCGGCGACGGCGAGCAGCAGGCTGCCGCTCACCCCGGCGGAGCTCTCGATCAGCGCGCCGCCGAGCGCGGCACCGACCGCCGACGCGCCGGTGGCCATCGTGGACAGCCAGGTGAAGGCCTCCGTGGTGGCGTGCGCCGGGGCGATCGCACCGACCAGCGAGTTCTGCACGGTCAGCGTCGGCGCGATCGCCGTCCCGCCCAGGAAGAGCAGGGCGCCGAGCACCCACGGGTCGGACGCCGCGGCGAGCGGGGCCAGACCGATCGCGACGCCGAGCAGCAGCCACCGGTACTGCCGCGGCAGCGAGGCGCTGACCACCCGGGCGCCGAACCACAGCCCGCCGGCGACCGAGCCCAGCGACCACAGGGCCAGCAGGACGCCGGACATGCCGGGCGAGCCGGCGGCGTCGGCGAACGCGGGGACGGCGACCTCGAGCGCGCCGAAGCCGAGCATCAGCGCCGCGCCGCTGAGCAGCACCCGCGGCATGCCGGGGGTGAGCACCGTGGCGAACGGGCTGGTCCGTTGCGCGGCCGGCACCGGCGTCCAGCTGCGCATCGCCGTCGACGTCGCGATGCCGAGCGCGCCGGCCACGGCGAGCGCCCCGGCCACCGCGACCGCCCACGCCGGCGCGGCCAGCACCGCCAGCGCGGCGACGAAAGTCGGGCCGGCCACGAAGACCAGCTCGGTGGCGGTGGCATCCAGCGCGAAGGCGGTGCCGCGCACCCGCGGGTCGACCCGGGACCACAGCGCGCGCACCGTGCCGGACACCAGCGGCGTCGCGGCGCCGGCGGCGGCCGAGGCGGCGACGATCGCGGCCGTCGGGGCGCCCCCGAGGACGACGGCCACGAGCAGGGTCAGCAGCAACGGGTAGGCGCCGGCCTGGGCCAGCAGGACCGGCCGCGGGGTGCGGCGGTCGGCCAGCCGGCCGAGGACCGGCGCCATCCCGGCCATCGCCAGGCCGTAGGTCGCCGCCGCGAGGCCGGCGACGGCGTAGGAACCGGTCTGCTGCTGCACCATGAGCAGCAGCGCGAGCGGGACCATGGCCGAGGGAAGCCGGCCGGCGAAACCGGCGACGAGCAGCACCGGGGCGGACGGCAGGCGCCAGACGGACAGGTACGAACGCACGACGGACTCACTTCGGGGTAGCACGCGAAACGGGAAGAGTAGGGGGTCAAACACCGTTGACTCCCTACACGTTACGGACGGGTCGGTAGGCGGTCAAGTGGGTTACGGCGCCTACGGCGTGTCCGCGGCACATCAGCGGTAGGGGATTGGCATGGACTACGACACCTACGGGTCCACCGCGGTCGAGCTGGCCATCGACCTGGCCAACGCCGACCGGGACGCCGGGCCGGACTGGGCCGCGGCCTTCCTGCGCGCCCACGACGAGTGGTTCGAGCCGGGCAGCGACGTCGACCTCTCCCCCGCCGAGGCCGACCAGGCCGCCACGACCGCCGGCCTGGTGCGGGCGGTCGCCGTCGCCACCACACAGGCCGAGGTGATCGAACGGCTCAACGCCCTGCTGGCGCTGGCCCGCCCCCAGCCCTACGCCACCGACCACGACGGCGAGCTGCACCTGCACTACGCCCGCCGCGCAGCGCCCGCGCTCGAACAGCTGACGACGACGGTCGCGATGGGCCTGGCCCAGGTCGTCGTCCAGCACGGGTGGCAGCGGCTCGGCGTCTGCTCGGCCGAGGGCTGCGACGACGTCTACGTCGACACCTCGCGCAACGCCAGTCGCCGCTACTGCTCCAACACCTGCGCCAGCCGCTCGACCGTCGCCGCCTACCGAGCCCGCCGCAAGGTCTGAGCGGAGTCGCTCGAGCGCGGAAACCGTCACCGAGCGACTCCGACACGCACTACCGTCCGGCCTCATGCGGGGCGCCCGGCACTGGGACGCCCGCCTGCACTCCTTCGTCGGCGGGCTGCCGACCACCCCCGCCGACCCCTGGCTGCGCCGGCTCACCACCGTCGCCGACCACGGGCGAGTCTGGATGGTCGCCGGGGCGCTGCTGGCCCTGCGGCGCGGCGCGCTGCGGCGGGGCGCCGTCCGGGGGCTGGGCTCGATGGCGGCGTCGAGCGCGGTGGTCAACGCCGTCCTCAAGCCGGTCTTCGGCCGCCGGCGTCCCGATCTCGACGCCCACCCGGTGCACCGGCTCCTGCACCGGCCGTTGACCACGCATTCCTTTCCCAGCGGGCACTCCTCCTCGGCCGGGGCCTTCGTCACCGGCGTCGCGCTGGAGTGCCCGGCGGCGGGTGCTGCGCTCGCACCGCTGGCGCTCGCGGTCGGCTACTCGCGGGTGCACGTGGGCGTGCACTACCCCGGGGACGTCGTCGCCGGCCTGGCCGTCGGCGCGGCGGTCGCCGCGGGCAGCCGGCACTGGCGGCGGGTGCGGCCCACGGCGCCGGCCCGGGTGCGGACGGCGCGTCGCGCACCGGCGCTACCCGACGGCGAGGGCCTGGTCGTCGCCGTCAACCCGCGCTCGGGCCCTGCGGACTACCACCCGGCCGAGGAGGTCCGCCGGCTGCTGCCCCGCGCCGAGACGTGGAAGCTCACCGCGGATGCGACGGTGGCGGGCCTGCTGGAGGAGGCCGTCCGGTCGGGGCGGGCCCGGGCGATCGGCGTCGCCGGTGGGGACGGCAGCGTCGCGGCGGCCGCGGCGGTGGCGATCGGGCACGGCCTGCCGCTGGCGGTGCTGCCCGCCGGCACGCTCGACCACTTCGCCCGCGACGTCGGCGTGCACACCCTCGAGCACGCCGCCGCGGCCGTCGTCTCCGGGCAGGCGGTCGAGGTGGACGTCGCCGAGGTCAACGGGACGCCGTTCCTCAACACCGCCAGCATCGGCAACTACCCGGAGATGGTGCGCCGCCGCGACGCGCTGGCCGGCCGGCTGGGCCGGTGGGCGGCGATGACGGTGGCCACGGCGCAGACCCTCCGCCGGGGGATGCCGGTGTCGCTGCTGCTCGACGGGCGACCGGTGTCGGTGTGGATCCTCTTCGTCGGCAACTGCCGGTACACCCCGCGCGGGCTGGCCCCCGCCTGGCGGCCGCGACTCGAGGACGGGCTGCTCGACGTCCAGTACCTGCGCGCCGACGTACCGTTCAGCCGCATCCGCGCCGTCCTCGGCTCGCTGCTCGGCATCAGTCACCGTGTCTCCGGCTACACCGACAGCCAGGCCGAGCGGGTGCGGGTGGTGTCCCGTTCGGGCCCGCAGGAGGTGGCCTACGACGGCGAGACCGGGGAGGCGGCCACCGAGTTCCTGTTCTGCAAGCGCGCGACGCTGACGGTCTACTGCTGCCGCACGGAGTGAGCCGCCAGCGCGCCCACGAGGTCGGGACCCAAGAGACACGGGCGGTCACGGACGGTCAGCGCGTGCCGTGCATCAGGGCCGTCGGACCCGGAGGGGTTGCCCGACCCCCGGCTCGCCCGGATGGTCCCTCTGGTGAGCCGGCCGGCCCCCTCCGCGGGCCGGTGCCGGACGTGCCGGTAGGAAGGGGGCGGGTCGCAGGTGGGTGGGCTGCGGGCGAGGGCACGTGGCCCCGCACTGCCCGCGGCCACCGGCCCCATCCCCTGGTCCTGGTGCCGCCGGTCGGTCGTGGCGGTGCTGCTCCTCGCCGGCGCATGGGCGCTGCTGGCGCTCCTCGCCGATCCGGCCCGGGCCGCGGGCGGCGCCACACCTCTCCCCGACACCCCGCCTGCCGCCGGCGCGCCGGGCTCCGACCTGGGCGCGATGGGCTCGGACCGGGCCGACGAGGCGCCTGCCGCACCGGACCATGCGAACGGCAGCACGGGCACCCCGGTCCCGGACGCCGACGGAGAGCAGGTGCCCGACTCCGCCGACCCGGAGCCCGCGTCCGGATCCGAGCCTGACGGCGACACCCCGGCCGCCGACGACCCGCCTCCGGCGGCGGGAAGCGGAACTCCGCCCGCCAGCGGGACGCCGCCCAGCACCCAGGCTGACGCCCGGGACCCGGCCTCCCCGGAGACGCCGGCCACGGACCCCGCCGCACCCGACCCCGCTGCACCCGACCCCGCTGCACCGGGCACCGCCGTCACCGGCGCGGAGCCCACGCCCGCACCCGCCCCTGCGCCTTCCGGCCCGGTCAGGCCCGCCCCCGCCGACCCTGCACCCGCCCCGGCCCCGGAGGCCCCCGCGTCCGGGAGCACGACCGAGCCCCAGCCGACCGAGCCCCAGTCCACGGAGCCCGAGGGCACGGCGCCCCAGCCCACCGAGCCCCAGCCCACCGAGCCCGAGGGCACGGCGCCCCAGCCCACCGAGCCCGAGGGCACGGCGCCCCAGCCCACCGAGCCAGAGGGCACGGCGCCCCAGCCCACCGAGCCCCAGCCCACCGAGCCCGAGGGCACGGCGCCCCAGCCCACCGAGCCCCAGCCCACCGAGCCCGAGGGCACGGCGCCCCAGCCCACGGAGCCCGAGGGCACGGAGCCCCGGCCGGCGGAGGCCTCCAAGCCGCAGGAGTCGTCCGCGGAGCACGAGGCGTCCGGCGGGGCGCCGCTCCCGCCGTGCGGCGAGATCTCGTCGCACCCCACGCCCGCGTCCGGCACCGCCGTCGGTGGTGGCGACGCGTCCGGGGCACGGTCGGACCGCCCGGCCCGCGGGCCGACGTCCCCGGCTGCCCCGTCCCCGCCCACCGCGGATCCCCAGGAGCCGGCCCCGCTGGCCCCGGTCCCCCCGGTCCCCCCGGTCGACCGGTCGGTGCCGGCCGCCCCGCCGGCGCCCGCCTCGCCCGGGACGAGCGCGGGCGGCAACCCGGCGGGGACCGCGCACGCCCACGACGGCAGCGGGCTGCAGCTCGTCGCGATGGTCGGCGCCTTCCGGGCCACTGCGCTCACCCACGCCTGGATGCAGACCACGGCCGACCTGGCCGCCCGCGTCGTCACCGCCGCCGACCGGCCCGGGGCCCGGCCCGACTGAGCCGGCGCGCCGTCCCGGCGACACCCCTCCGGTGGCCGGGACGCGCCTCCTCCGGAATCCCCCCGGGTTCCGCCCCAGCCTCCACAGCGCGCTGTTGACGCGCCTCGCCCCAGGGACCATCAGATGAAGCAGCCCCCGTACCAGCACCGCACCGCCGCCTCCCGAACCGGCGGACGAGCCGGCCACGCCGGCGCCCGGAGGAGACCGCCCGGCCCCGTCCTCCCCCTCGCCGCGGGCGGGACCGCGGTGGGCGCCACGGCCGTCGCCTGGGCAGCAGGTTTCCCCGCCGTCCCGGTGGTCGCGACGCTCTCCGCCGCGGTCGCCGTCGGCGCGGTAGCCGCGCGGCGACGGACCCGCCGCCGGGCAGTCACGGGGCTGCCCGGCGGCCGGCGGCCGGCGCGGCGCGCTGCCGCGGACCGGGTCGTGGCCGCCCTCGCCGTCCTGCTCGTGCTCCCCGTGCTCCTCGCCGTGGCCCTGGCCGTGGCGCTGACCAGCCGCGGCCCGGTCCTGCTCCGCCGGGCGCGGCCGGGGGCCGTGCCGAGGCTGACCTTCCGGTGCACCGACCGGCGAGGGCGCACCACCCGGCTGGGGTGGCTGCTCCAGCGGTCCTCGCTCGACGTGCTGCCGACGCTGCTCGACGTGGTCGCCGGCCGGATGGCATTCCCCGGCCCTCCGCTGCCCCTTTCCGGGACGGCACCCGCCCGCGCCCTCCGGCGTGCAGCAATCCGCTGATCTCCCCGGTCCTGCGACCGGCCGTCCAGCAGTGGGGCGCCGAACGGCCCGCGCCAGCGACCGGGGAGCCGTACCCGGCGCCGCCCGCCCGGAGCGGCCGCGTCCGTTGACCCAGCGGAGTGCCGGCGACCTCACTACGGTCCGATCAAGGGTGTCCCGGCGTGGAGCGGGGCACTGAGCCGACGACAGCTCCCTGACGGAAAGAGGTTCCCCATGTTGGTCCGCCGGATCGCCCGGCCACTGCTCGCGTCGTCGTTCGTCTACGGCGGCATCGACACCCTGCGGAACCCGCAGACCAGGGTGCCGGGCGCCACGCCCGTCGTCGACCAGATCGCGGAGCAGGCGGACAAGCAGCTGCCGGTCCAGGTGCCCCGGGACGTCGAGCAGTGGGTCAAGGTCGACGCCGGGGTGAAGGTGGCCGCCGGCTTGCTGCTCGCGCTCGGCAAGCTGCCCCGGCTGTCGGCGCTGGCCCTGTCGGCCAGCATCGTGCCGACGACGCTGGCCGGGCACCGCTTCTGGGAGCACGACGACCCCAAGGAGCGCTTCGGGCAGATGTCGCACTTCCTCAAGAACCTCGGCCTGCTCGGCGGGCTGCTGATCGCCGCCGTCGACACCGAGGGCAGGCCGTCGGTCGGCTACCGGGCCCGCCGCGCTGCGCAGCGGGCCGCCGACGCAACCGAGAAGAACATCGAGAAGGCCCAGAAGCGAGCTGCCAAGGCGCAGAAGAAGGCCGAGAAGAAGTACAAGAAGGCCTCCCGCTGAGCGACCCGCTCCCGCCCGCGGCCGCGCTCCGGAGGATCGCCTTCCTCTTGGAGCGCGCCCGCGAGCCCACGCACCGGGTCTCGGCGTTCCGCACCGCGGCCGCCGTCGTCGACACCCTGGGCCCCGACGAGCTGGACCGGCGGATCCGCACGCGGACCCTCACCGACCTGCGCGGCATCGGGCCCAAGACCGGCGCGGCGATCGCGCAGGCGCACGCCGGCGAGGTGCCCGAGTACCTGGCCCGCCTCGAGGAGACCTACGGCGACCTGCTGCCGCTGGCCGACGACGTCGCCGAGCTCCGCAGCCGCCTGCGCGGCGACCTGCACGTCCACTCCGACTGGTCGGACGGCGGCAGCCCGATCCGCGAGATGGCCGAGGCCGCCATCGGGCTGGGCCACGACTACATGGCGCTGACCGACCACTCGCCCCGGCTCACCGTCGCCAACGGGCTCTCCCCCGAGCGGCTGGAGCGCCAGCTGGACGTCGTCGCCGCGCTCAACGAGGAGCTCAGCCCCTTCCGCATCCTCACCGGCATCGAGTGCGACATCAACGTCGACGGCAGCCTCGACCAGACCGACGAGCTGCTCGGCCGGCTCGACGTCGTCGTCGCCAGCGTGCACTCCGACCTGCGGGCCGAGTCCGCCGCGATGACCGAGCGGATGCTCGCAGCGGTCGCCAACCCGTACACCGACGTCCTCGGCCACTGCACCGGGCGGCTGCTGGTCCCCCGCGAGCAGCGGGAGGGACGGCGGCAGCGGCCGCGGCCGGAGAGCACCTTCGACGCCGAGGCGGTCTTCTCCGCCTGCGTCGAGCACGGCACCGCGGTGGAGATCAACTCCCGCCCCGAACGGCTCGACCCGCCGCTGCGACTGCTCAACCTCGCCGTCGAGCTGGGCTGCGAGTTCGCCATCGACACCGACGCGCACGCGCCCGGCCAGCTCGACTGGCAGGGCAACGGCTGCGAGCGGGCTGTCGAGTGCGGTGTCCGGACCGAGCACGTGGTCAACAGCCGGACCGCCGACGAGCTGCTGGACTGGACCGCCGGATGAGCCGGTGCCGCCGGCAGCCGGCCGTGCAGGACTCGCGAGGACGGCGCCGTGCACGCCCCCGGGGCCCCGGTCAGCAGGCCAGCCGGCGCATTCCCCAACTTCGGGGATCACGGGGCGACCTTCCGTCGAGGTGTCGTTGACGCCAGGATGGAATGGCGCGCGTCGTCCTGGGCCGATCTCCGAACCGCGCGACGAGGCGCGGGCCAGCTCCTGGGAGGGTCTATGAGCTGGGTGTGGCTGCTCGGAGCCGGGTGGCTGGTGCTCGCCGTCATCGCGGCGATCCCGATCGGCCGGTCGATCCGGCTCGCTGACCAGGGGGACGAAGCCGCGTACGGCCGGAGGCCCGGGCGCCGGCCGGGGGAGCCTCCCTCGAGGGTCGACGAGCGCCCGCCGCCGGGGATGTGCACCGTCCGGCCACAGTCGGTGTTGCGTCGGCCCGCGAAGCTGCCCTCGCCCCGTACACCCGAGTTCCCGGAGCGGAGGACCGACTGGTGACGCCCGCTGCTCGTTGCCCGACCGCACGCCCACTGGTTCCGGCACGGTGCGGCCGACCCGTTCAGCAGTGCCACGCTCCATGCCTGCCGCTGCGGCGCCGTCCGACCGGCGCCCTGACCGGAAAATAGCCACCCGCACTGGGGCTCGGCGAGCGCGCTGCAGCGGACCTCGGCGGCAATCGGCGAGGTCGGCTCGAGTGTGGGGTCAGGCTGCTGCGGTGAGGGTGACGGTGTAGCCGAG
>NZ_SPQN01000026.1 GCF_004571065.1 Geodermatophilus sp. DF01-2 | reverse complement strand
CGGAGAGCCGGGCCAGCCCCTCCCGGCGATCGGCGAGGGCCCGGGCGGCAGCGACCCAGGCGCGCTCGGCCTCGGCGAGTGCGGTCTCCAGCTCGCCGCGGGTGGCGACGGCGGCGGCCAGCCGACCCCGTTCGGCGTCCAGCCCGGCGGCGAGCTGCGTCTCGGTGGCGGCGACCCGCTCGGCCTCGGCCTCCAGCTGGTCGGGGTCCCGGCCGACGGCGGTCGCGGGCGGTGACGCGGAGAGGTGGCGGGAGCGCTCGGCGGCCAGCTGGGCGATGCCGCGGAAACGCTCGCCGAGGGCGGAGAGCCGGTACCAGGTGTCCTGCGCGGCGGCCAGCAGCGGGGCGTCGGCGGCCAGCTGGGTCTCCAGCGCCGCCTCGCGCTGCGACGTCCGCGCCAGGTCGGCCTCGACGGCGGTACGCCGCTGCCGGGCGGCGGTCTCGTCGGCGACGTCCTCGTCCAGGGCGTCGCGCAGCTGCACCAGGTCGTCGGCGAGCAGCCGCAGCCGGGCGTCGCGGAGGTCGGCCTGCACGCCGGCGGCGCGGCGGGCCACCTCGGCCTGCCGTCCCAGGGGCTTGAGCTGGCGGCGCAGCTCGGCGGTGAGGTCGGCGAGCCGGTCGAGGTTGGCCTGCATCGCGTCGAGCTTGCGGAGCGCCTTCTCCTTGCGCTTGCGGTGCTTGAGGACGCCGGCGGCCTCCTCGATGAAGGCGCGGCGGTCCTCGGGACGGCCGGAGAGGACGGCGTCGAGCTGGCCCTGGCCGACGACGCGTGCATCTCCCGGCCGATGCCGGAGTCGCTGAGCAGCTCCTGGACGTCGAGCAGCCGGACCTTGTCGCCGTTGATCTCGTACTCGCTCTCCCCGGAGCGGTACATGCGCCGGGTGATCGAGACCTCGGTGTAGTCGATCGGCAGCGCGCCGTCGGCGTTGTCGATGGTGAGGGTGACCTCGGCCCGGCCGAGAGCGGGGCGGCCGGCGGTGCCGGCGAAGATCACGTCCTCCATCTTGCCGCCGCGCAGGCTCTTCGCGCCCTGCTCGCCCAGGACCCAGGCGATGGCGTCGACGACGTTGGACTTCCCGGAGCCGTTGGGGCCGACGACGGCGGTGATCCCCGGCTCGAGGCGCAGGGTCGTCGCGGACGCGAAGGACTTGAAGCCCTTCAGCGTCAGGCTCGAGAGAAACAGTTGAAGGACCCCGCCTTCCTCATGCCTCGCAGGCTCGGCACGAGCCTCTAGGCGGGGCCGGGTTAGGCGAGGGCGGGCTCGGCGTTGTCGCCGGCGAGGCTGAGCAGCTCGTGGGCGATGGCGGCGTCGCGCTGGGCGCGCAGCTCCTCGAGTTCCTGCTCCAGCCGGCGCACCCTGGCCCGCAGGACGGCGTTCTCCTCGGCTACTCGAAGAGCTGCGGGGGCGACGACGTGACCGAACAGGGCCTTGGCCATGGCGACAACGGCCTTTCGACTACGTGAGGGGATGACCTGCGCCCCGTACGTCGGTCGGCGCGGTCCGTGTGCTCCCAGGGTGACAGGCCCGGACACGCAGGTCAACGGCGGGACTGTACAGGGACCGTGTCGGGCGTGTGTCGCGTTCGTCACGCCGTCGTGAATCCGGCGGCGCCGCGAGCCGCTTCGTCGCGGACGTCGACCCGTGTCACGGCCCCGGGTGCCCGCGGGCCGTCGAGGTCGGCCAGGACGCCGGCGACCGCGGCGCCGGGTCCCTCGAGGACGACCTCGACCCGCCCGTCGGGCAGGTTCGTGGCCGACCCGGCCAGGTCCGCCGCCTCCGCCCGTCCGCGCACGAACCAGCGATAGCCGACGCCCTGGACGGTGCCGGAGACGAGGGCGACGACGCGACGGGTCACGGGCGGCGGGCTCTCGGGCGGGGCTGGCAATGCGGGCAGCTGTAGCTCGACCGGTTCATGAACGACTCCCGGACGATCGGGGTCCCGCACCGCGGGCACGGCCGGTCGGCCTGCCCGTAGACGGCCAGG
Source organism: Geodermatophilus sp. DF01-2 (assembly GCF_004571065.1). Taxonomy (GTDB): domain Bacteria; phylum Actinomycetota; class Actinomycetes; order Mycobacteriales; family Geodermatophilaceae; genus Geodermatophilus. The sequence goes on along the minus strand of NZ_SPQN01000026.1, from coordinate 41,259 downwards.
AACCGGGAGAAGTAGCCGCTCTGCCCGTTGACGTCGACGTACAGGGAGTCGAAGGAGGTCCCGCCCTGCGCCAGCGCCTCGTGCATCACGTCGCGGACGCCGTCGAGCAGGTCGGTGACCTGCGCCCGGGTGAGCCGGTCGGTCGGGCGGGCGCCGTGCAGCCGGGCCCTCCACAGCGCCTCGTCGGCGTAGATGTTGCCCACCCCGCCGATCAGCGTCTGGTCCAGCAGCGCCCGCTTGACCTCGGTGCGCCGCCGGCGCAGCGCGGTGCTGAAGCCGTCGGCGTCGAACGTGTCGTCGAGCGGGTCGATGGCGACGTGCGCCAGCCGCGACGGCAACGCGTCCGGCTGGGGACCGGTCTCCTCGACGGCCAGGCCGCCGAACGTCCGTTGGTCGACGAACCGCAGCTCGCGGCCACCGTCGGTGAACGTGAACCGGGCCCGCAGGTGGGTCTCGTCGGGCTGCGCGGGCTTCTCGACCAGCAGCTGTCCGCTCATCCCCAGGTGCGCGACGAGCGCTTGCCCTGCGGGCGTGCCGTCCGGCTCGGCGAGCGGGAGCCAGAGGTACTTGCCTCGTCGGTGGGCGCCGGTGAGGGTGCGCCCGGTGAGCGCGGCGAGGAAGTGGTCGGTGCCCTCGAGGTGACGGCGGACGGCACGCGGGTGGCGCACCTCGACGGCGGCGACGGTCCGCCCGGCGACCCAGCGCTCCAGGCCGCGCCGGACCACCTCGACCTCGGGCAACTCGGGCACCGCCGCTCAGTTCCCGGCGGTCGTGGACTCGGCGGCGGCCGCGGACAGGACCCGCCACGCGGCCTCGGCCGCCTCCTGCTCGGCGGCCTTCTTCGTCCGTCCGACGCCGCGGCCCTGGACGGTGTCGGCGAGGACGACGGCCGCGGTGAAGGTCTTGGCGTGGTCGGGGCCGTCGTCCTCGACACGGTAGACGGGCGCACCCAGGCCGAGGGCGGCGCCGAGCTCCTGGAGGCTGGTCTTCCAGTCCAGGCTGGCGCCGCGGGTGGCAGCCTGGTCGAGCAGCGGGTCGAACAGCCGGTGCACGATCGCCGCGGCGGTGTCCAGGCCGAGCCCGACGTGGACCGCGCCGATGAGCGCCTCGAGCGCGTCGGCGAGGATCGAGTCCTTCTCCCGGCCGCCGGTGGTCTCCTCGCCGCGGCCGAGCAGCAGGTGCGCGCCCAGGCCGCCGTCCCCGAGCCGGCGGGCCACGCCGGCCAGCGAGGTCATGTTGACGACCGAGGCGCGCAGCTTGGCCAGCCGGCCCTCGGGCAGCTCGGGATGGCGCCGGTAGAGCTCGTCGGTGACGACCAGCCCGAGCACCGAGTCGCCCAGGAACTCCAGGCGCTCGTTGGTGGGCAGCCCCCCGTGCTCGTAGGCGTAGGACCGGTGCGTCAGCGCCAACGCCAGCAGGCCGCCGGGCAGCTCGGCGCCGAGGGCGTCGAGGAGCCAGGTGGCCGCGCGGTCGGCGTGCGCCTTCCCGGCCGGGGAACGGCCGGAGGTCCCGCCCGGGGTGGGCTGGGTGCCGGCGGCCGTCGTCCCCACGGCTGGTCGACCTGCCGGGTCAGACCGACAGGACCTGACGGCCCGCGTACTGACCGCAGTTCGCGCAGGCCTGGTGCGGCGGCTTGAGCTGGCCGCAGGCCCGGTTCGGGCACGGCGACAGGGTGGGCGCGGAGGCCTTCCACTGCGAGCGCCGGGCACGGGTGTTGGCGCGGGACATCTTCCGCTTCGGAACGGCCACGGTCAGTTCTCCTCCGGGTTGTCCGCACCGGGGCTGCCCGGTGCGGAGGCGAAACGGTCGGTCTGCGAGGCACCGAAGCGCCCCGCCAGCCCGGCCCAGCGCGGGTCGAGCCGCTCGTGCGTGTGGTCGGCGGGCAGGTCGTCGAGCCGCTGCCCGCAGTCGACGCACAGCCCGGCGCAGTCCTCGGTGCAGGTCGGTGCCAGCGGAAGGCTGAGGACGACGAGGTCGCGGACCATCGGTTCGAGGTCGATGTGGTCCCCCTCGACCCGGCGGACCTCGTCCTCCTCGCTGGTGGCCTCGGTCGTGCTGCCCGCGTAGGCGAACAGCTCCTGGACGTCGAGCTCGAGGGTGTCCTCGACCGGCTCCAGGCAGCGGGCGCACGAGCCGACGACGGGGACGACGACCTCACCGGAGACCAGCACACCCTCCATCACCGACTCCAGCCGCAGCCGCAGCCGGACCTCGGTGCCCTGGGGCACGCCGATGAGCTCGACGCGCCAGTCGCCGGGCGCCGGCAGCGTGCGCTCCAGCTCCTGCAGCGAGCCGGCACGGCGGCCGAGCTCCCGCAGGTCCACGAACCAGGGGTTGGCGGCGGGACGCCGGGCGTCCGAGGACGCGGCGCCTGGGCGGGACGGCGGGGCGGCAGGCATGTCGGTACTCGCGGTAGGCAACGGGGGATGGCCGGCCGGGGTGCGGGGACCTCCAGCGGTCGGACCAGGCGCCCAGACTACCCGATGGGCGGATCGGCGCGTCCGGCCCGGAGCCGCCCCCCTTCCGGGTCCCGCCGGCCCGTCCCGGCGGCCCTCCTGCAGGTTCCGCCACGAGCCTGGTGACGGTCTGGAACGGCGGCCCCGTCCAGAGGCTCGCCGCGAACGTGCGAGCGGTGAGGAGGACGGGGTCCTTCTACTCGCGGAGGCTGGCCCGCGCCTTCTCGACCGAGCGCAACATCCGCTCGAGCGTGCTGCCGAAGTCGGCCAGCCGGGTGTCGACGTACTCGTCGACCTCCGCCCGCATCCGGGCGACGTCCGCCACCGTCTGCGCGCCGAGCTCGTCGGCCCGGCCCACCGCCCCGCGGTAGACCTCGGTCTCGCTGACCAGCCGCTCGTGCTCGGCGTGGGCGGCCACCAGCAGCTCGGCCTGCTGGGCGTGCGCCTCGGCGAGCAGCGCGTCGTGGTGCCGGCGGGCCTCCTCGACGATCTGCCCGGCCTCCTCCTCGGCCTGGGCGAGCAGGTCCTCGGCCTCGGCCTGGGCGCGGGCCAGCAGGTCGTCGCGCTGCCGGCGGGCCGTGCCGAGGATCTCCTCCCGCTGCCGCCGGGCCGCGCCGACCACCTGCTCGCTCTCGCTGCGGGTGCGGCCGGTCATCCGCTCGGCCTCGGCCTGCGCCTGCTGGAGGATCTCGGTGCGCTGCTCGACGATCGCGCCGGCCTTGTGCACCTCCTCGGGGAGGTTCTCCCGGAGGTCGTCGAGCAGGTCGAGCAGGATGTCGCGGGGCACCATGCAGGAGCCGCCGGACATCGGCACGCTGCGCGCGTTCTCGATGACGCTGCTCAGCTCGTCGACGGTCTCGTAGAGCCGGTAGACGACCTCCGTCATGCGTCGCGCTCCCGGTGCGCCGCCAGCCGCTCGTGCACGGCCTCGGGGACCAGCCCGGAGACGTCCCCACCGAAGGTGGCGATCTGCTTGACCAGGCTGGAGGAGAGGTGCCCGACCTGCGGGGCGGTGGGCACGAAGAGCGTCTCGACCCCGGCGAGCTCGCGGTTCATCTGCGCCATCTGCAACTCGTACTCGAAGTCGCTGACCGCCCGCAGGCCCTTGACCACCACCGGGATGCCGTGGCTGCGGCAATAGTCGACCAGCAGGCCCTGGAAGCTGTCGATGGTCACGTTAGGCACGTCGGCGACCGACTCGCGGAGCAGCGCCATGCGCTCCTCGACGGTGAACAGGCCGGCCTTCCCCGGGTTGACCAGGACGGCCACGACCAGCTCGTCGTAGAGGGCCGCGGCCCGCGTGATGACGTCGACGTGACCGTTCGTCACGGGGTCGAACGACCCGGGGCAGACCGCTCGCCTCACGGACAGCGACCGTACCGGAGCACGGCCTCCCCGTAACGGCGCTCGCGCAGTCCGCGCAGGGGTGTCGGCCATTCGAAGGGCGCCTCGCGGCTCGAGCGCTCGAGGACGACGAGGGCGTCCTGCGCCAGCCACTCCCCGGCGACCAGGGCCTCGAGCACGCCGAGGACCTCGGCCACGGGCGTGGCATAGGGCGGGTCGGCGAGGACGAGGTCGAAGCGGGCCGGCGACGGGCCGGCGACGACGGTGGGGACCGAGCCGGCCACCACCCGCCCGCCGGGCAGGCCCACCGTCTCGACGTTGGCCCGCAGGACCGGCAGCACCCGCGACCCGTTCTCGACGAACAGGACCTGCGCCGCGCCGCGGCTGAGCGCCTCCAGCCCCAGCGCGCCCGACCCGGCGTAGAGGTCCAGGACGGTGGCGCCCTCGAGGTCCAGCAGCGTGGAGAGGCTGTTGAACAGCCCCTCCCGGGCGCGGTCGCCGGTGGGGCGCACGCCCGAGGGGGGCACCTTCAGCCGCCGCCCTCCGGCGACGCCGGAGATGAGTCTGGTCACGGCCCCGTCCCGAGGCTCGCCCCGAGCCTGCGAGGCGGCCCCTCGCACGGGCCCGCCGCGAACGTCGGACGGTCCTCCTGCAGGTAGAAGGACCTCGCCCCTCTCAGCCCTCGCGAGCTCGGGTTGAGCCTCCGGGCGAGGCCAGCGTGCGAGCGGTGGGGGGCAGGAGGGTCCTTCTCGGGGGGCGAGGGGTCCTTCGAGGGGTCCTTTCTCATGCCTTCTCCAGGTACGTGGCCCTCTCGTCGGTGGCGAGGGCCGCCACCTCCATCGCCAGGCCCGGGAAGTCGGCCAGGCCGCGGTCGGTGGCCAGCAGCGCGGTGGCTTCGGCGCGGGCCTCGGCGATGAGCTGCTCGTCCTCCAGCAGCGACAGCAGCTTGATGCCCGAGCGGCGGCCGGACTGCGCCGCCCCGAGGACGTCGCCCTCACGGCGGGTCTCGAGGTCCAGGCGGGCCAGCGCGAAGCCGTCGGAGGTGCTCGCGACCGCGGCCAGCCGCTGCCCGGTGGCCGAGGAGGTAGCCGCTTCGCTCACCAGCAGGCACAGCCCCTGGTGCTCCCCGCGGGCCACCCGGCCGCGCAGCTGGTGCAGCTGGCTGACGCCGAAGCGGTCGGCGTCCATGACCACCATCACGGTGGCGTTGGGCACGTCTACGCCGACCTCGACGACGGTGGTGGCGACCAGCACGTCGACCTCACCCGCCGCGAAGGCCCGCATCCGCGCCTCCTTGTCCTCCGGGGTCAGCCGGCCGTGCAGCACCTCCACGTGCAGCCCGGCCAGCGGCCCTGCGCGCAACTCCTCGGCGACGTCGAGGACGGCCAGCGGCGGACGACGGCCGGAGGTCTCCTCGGCGGGGGCGCCGTCGGCGTCGTCGGGCTCCTCCTCGCTGCCGGCGTCCTCCCCGATGCGCGGGCAGACGACGTAGGCCTGCCGCCCGGCCGCGACCTCCTCGCGCAGCCGTGCCCAGGCGCGGTCCAGCCAGGCCGGCTTCTCGCGGACGGGGACCACGGAGCTCGCCACGCCGCCGCGCCCGCCGGGCAGCTGGCGCAGCGTCGAGGTCTCCAGGTCGCCGTAGACGGTCATCGCCACCGTCCGCGGGATGGGGGTCGCGGTCATCACCAGCACGTGCGGCGGCCGGCTGCCCTTGGCCCGCAGGGCGTCGCGCTGCTCCACGCCGAAGCGGTGCTGCTCGTCGACGACGACCAGGCCGAGGTCGGCGAAGTCCACGCCCTCCTGCAGCAGCGCGTGGGTGCCGACGACGATGCCGGCGCTGCCGTCGGCCACCGCGGCGCGGCCCGCCCGGCGGACGGCGGCCTTCTGCGAGCCGGTGAGCAGCACCACGCGGGTGCCGGCCGGGTCGCCGTCCAGCTCGCCGGCCCGCCCCAGTGGGCCCAGCATCGCGCCGATGCTGCGCGCGTGCTGGGCGGCGAGCACCTCGGTGGGCGCCAGCAGCGCGGCCTGGCCGCCGGCGTCGACGACCTGCGCCATCGCGCGCAGCGCCACGACGGTCTTGCCGGCACCGACCTCGCCCTGCAGCAGCCGGTGCATCGGTTGCTCACGGGCCAGCTCGGCAGCGAGCTCCTCCCCCACCTCGCGCTGGCCCTCGGTGAGCGCGAACGGCAGTGCGGCGTCGACGGCGTCGAGCAGGCCGCCGGGGCGCCGCGGCCGGGCCACTCCGGGCTCCAGCGCCGCGGCGCGGCGGCGGGCGGCGAGGGTCAGCTGGAGGGTGAGCGCCTCGTCCCACTTGAGCCGGTGCTCCGCCTGCTCGACGTCGTCTCGCGAGATGGGCCGGTGGACGTCGAGGAGCGCCGCGGGAAGGCTGGACAGGCCGTGCCGGGCACGCAGCTCCTCGGGCAGCGGGTCCTCGACGAAGCCGAAGCCGCCGGAGGCGTCGAGCAGCAGCCTGACCGAGCGCTGGATCACCCAGCTGGAGACGTCCTTGCTCGCCGGGTAGATCGGGATGAGCGCGCGGGCCCAGTCCTCGTCGTCGTCCCCGGTCATGAGGTGGCAGTCGGGGTGGGCGAACTGCAGCCGGCTGCGGTACTCGCTGACCGTGCCGGCGAACAACCCCCACGCGCCGGGCACGAGGCGGGCGTGCCGGTGGTTGAAGAAGACCAGCTTCATCGTGCCGCCGCCGTCGCCGACGGTGACCTCGGTGAGGGTGCCGCGCCGCTGCTTCATCGGGCGGCTGTCTACCGAGCGCACCTGGGCCAGCACGGTGACCCGGTCGCCGACCTGGAGGTCGTCGAGGCGGGTCATCTCGCCGCGGCGGGCGTAGCGGCGCGGGTAGTGGCGCAGCAGGTCGCGCACCGTGTGGAGCTCCAGCGACTCGGCCATCGCCTTGGCGGTCTTGGCACCGAGCACCCGGTCCAGCCGGGTCGTCATCTCCACGGCCATCACTCCACCCCCACCTGCAGCCGGACCCCCTCGGGCGCGCCGTCGTAGCGAGTCACCTCGACCGTCGGATGCCTCCCGGCGAGGTGCGCGCAGACGGCGTCGCCGAGGTCGGCGTCCGGGCCGCCGACGAGCGTGACAAGCTCACCGCCGGCGGAGAGCATGCGGTCGAGCAGCTCGCAGGCGACCGCGGCGGGCTCGGCGCCGATGAGGACGACGTCCCCCTCCGCGGAACCGAGCACGTCGCCGGGCCGGCAGAGGCCGGCACTGGTCAGCGCCTCGTGCTCGGCGACGGTGACCTCGGCCCAGCGGGTCGCCGCGGCCGCCTCGGCCATGGTGATGACGTCGTCGCCGAACCGCCGGGCGGGGTCGGCGACGGCGAGCGCGGCCAGGCCCTGCACCGGCGAGCGGGTGGGCACCACGGCCACGTCGCGCCCCTCCTCCCGGGCGCGCTCGGCGGCGTGGGAGGCCAGCGCGGTGAGGGACGGGTCGTTGGGCAGGACGACGACGCCGGCCGCGGCCGACCCCAGGACCGCGGCGAGCACGTCGTCCTCCGTGACGCCGTCCGGCCCGCAGGGGACGACGGCGGCGCCCTCGGCGGCGAACAGCTCGGCGAGCCCACCGCCGGGGACGATCGCCACGACCGCCCGGGCGTCGGGAACCGGCGCCGACGGCCGGACCGGGGCCAAGGGGGTCACCGAGATCCGGTACGGGCGGCCGGCCTCGATGCCGGCCTCGATCGCCGCGCCGACGTCGGCGACGTGGACGTGCACGTTCCACTCGCGGCCGGCCGCCGTGTCCACACCGACGACGACCAGGCTGTCGCCGAGGGCGGCCAGCCGGTCCTGCAGCCGCGCCACGGCCGTCTCGTCGCTGTCGGCGAGCAGGTACTGCACCTCGCTGCCCGGGCCGGCGGGCGGCTGGTGCGGCACGTCGCCGTGGTCGTGGGCGCGCCCGGAACCCCGGACCAGCGGCGGGCGGGCCGGCTCGACCCCGGTCACCGTGGTGACGAGCGCGTCGAGGACCAGGCACAGCCCGGCTCCCCCGGCGTCGACCACCCCGGCGTCGCGCAGCGCGGCCAGCTGCCCCGGCGTCGCCTCGAGGGCGGCCCGTGCGCCGTCGGCCGCCGCCCGCACGACCTCGGCGAGCGAGGTCTGCTCGCCGGTGACCGCGATGACCGCCGCCTCCCCGCCTGCGCGGGCCACGGTGAGGAAGGTGCCCTCCTCGGGGTCGGCGACCGCGGCGTAGGCGGCGTCGGCCGCCTTCTGCAGTGCGGCGGCGAGCGCGGGCCCGTCGGCCGGGGGCTGGTGGGCGAGCTGGTCGGCCAGCCCCCGCAGGAGCTGGGCGAGGATGGTGCCGGAGTTGCCGCGGGCGCCCAGGACGGCCCCGCGGGCGGCCACCGCCCACGCGGGCTCGATGCGGCCCGGGCCGGCCTCCTCGAGCGCGGCCAGGGCGGCCTCGGCGGTGGCCAGCAGGTTCGTGCCGGTGTCCCCGTCGGGCACCGGGAAGACGTTGAGGTCGTCGATCCGGCCGCGGGCCGCGGACAGGGCTGCCACCGCGGCCCGGCACCACTGGCCGACCGCGGCGTCGTCCAGCGCCGGCAGCACGGCCGGAGGGTACCCAGGGACGCCGACACCGCCGGGCGCGCGACCGGCGTCCACCGACCTCCGCGACGAGGACGCCGCGAAGTGGCTAGACTGCTCGACGGTCTGTGTGCGGGCGCGTCGGCGTGCCGCCGTCCGTGAACGATTCTCCTGGGAGTGATCCACCGTGGCTGCCGTGTGCGATGTCTGTGGCAAGGGGCCCGGTTTCGGTATGTCGGTGTCGCACTCGCACCGTCGCACGCCGCGCCGTTGGAACCCGAACATCCAGTCCGTGCGGGCGCTCGTCGCCCCGGGCAACCGCCGCCGCATCAACGCCTGCACCTCGTGCATCCGCGCGGGCAAGGTCGTCCGCGCCTGAAAGAGGCCCCCTGCCCCCCGTCACTCGCCAGCTCGCGCCGGGACCCTGCAGGGGGGCCGCCCCGCCCGGCCGTGCCGAGCCCAGACCCCGGAGGTCCGTGACCTCCGGGGTTCTCTTTGTGCGCGGTCGGCGACCGGCCTCGCTAGAGAGCACTCTTGCGGTTCTCCAGCCGCTCTTGCGGCCCTGCCGCACCGCAAGAGCGAGTGAACAACCGCAAGAGCGTGCCGCCCCCGGAGTTCCGGGAAGGGATTCAGTCCCCGATCCCTCGTGCGCGCGCGGCGGATTCAGTCCCCGATCCCTCGTGCGCGCGCGGCGGATTCAGTCCCCGATCCCTCGTGCGCGCGCGGCGGTGACGACGAGGTCGACCACCGTCTGCAGCGGCAGCGCGGTGCTGTCGATGACGAGGTGGTAGTTGTGCGCCGCGACGGGGTCGACGCGGTAGGCCCGCCGCACGTATCCCTCACGGGCGGCGTCGTTGGCCCGCAGCTCCCGCCGCACCTCCTCGCGCGGGCGGCCGATGCGCCCGACCGCCGCTTCGAGCCGCCGTTCCGCGGGGCCGTCCAGGCGGACGTGCAGCGCATCGGGGCGGTCGCCGACGACGAGCGCCGCAGCCCGGCCCAGCACGACCCCGCCCGGCCCGTCGGCGATCTCGCGGACCACCCGCTCGGTCTGCTGCCGGAAGGTCCGCTCGTCGAGCTGCTCGGTCACCGGGACCACGCCGCCCATGGGGTCGGGCATGGCGCCGAGCGAGGCGACGACGCGCCACAACCCACGGGCGACGGTCTCGTCGTTCGCCTCGGCCTCGGCCAGCGGGACGCCGAGCCGACCGGCCACCTGGGCCGGGATCACGCGGTTGTGGAAGACCAGGCCCAGCCGCACCGCGACGGCAGGCCCCACCTCGGCGCCGCCGGCACCGTAGGAGGCCGAGATCGTCACCACACCCCTGCCCGTCACCACTCCTCCTCCCCGGCCCCGGGCAACCGTTTGCCGAGGAAGACCGCGCCGGGCGCGTCGGCGTACAGGCCGTACCCGGGCACCCGGGCGTAGCCGAGGGCGGCGTACAGCGCCAGCGCCTCGGGCTGCCGGTGCCCGGAGTTCAGCACCACCGCACCGTGACCGGCCGCGGCCGCGCTGTTCTCGAGCGCGGCCATGAGCAGCTGCGCCAGCCCCTGCCGCCGGAACGCCGGCTCCACGTAGACCCGCTTGACCTCGGCCACCCCCGGCTCGTGCACCCGCCAGGCGCCACAGCCCGCGGGGACGCCGTCCACCTCGGCGACCAGGAACAGCCCCACGGGCGGGACGAACTCGGCCGGGTCGACGACCGCCCCGTCCGGACCGCCGTAGCGGGTCACGTACTCCTGCTGCACCCGGTCCACCAGCTCCCGGGCGACCGGGTCGTCGTAGGGCACCGCCCGCAGCACGACCAAGCGACCGTCGGCCAGCCGGACCTCAGCGGAAGTGCGCATGGCCGGTCCCCTCCGCACCGACGGCCGCCGCAACCGCCTCCGCCGGCTCGCCGCCGACCCGCACCCCTGGGCCGTCGGGCGCCTCGCGCACCGTGCCGATCGTCCGCCAGCCCTCCGGTAGGTCGGCGCCGGCGGGGAAGGTGGCCAGCAGGGCGTGGTCCTCCCCTCCGGCGAGCACCCAGGCGATCGGGTCCCCGCCGAGGGCGGTCGCCACCTGCTGCAGCGGCCCGGGCAGCTCGAGGGTGGCCCGGACCAGTGCGGCCCGGTCGACGTCGATCAGCACGCCGCTGTCCTGCGCCAGGTGTCCGGCGTCGGCCAGCAGACCGTCACTGACGTCGCACATCGCCGTCGCGCCCGCCTCTGCCGCGGCCGGACCGGCCGCGTACGGCGGCGCCGGACGGCGGTGCGCGGCCACCGCCGCGGCCGGACTGGTGAATCCACGCCGGAGCACGGCCAGGCCGCAGGCCGACCAGCCGAGCCGGCCGGCCAGGGCCAGCACGTCCCCCGGCCGGGCGCCCGACCGAAGCACCGGAGCCCGCCCGCCGAGGTCGCCCAGCGCGGTCACCGACAGGACGACGGCGCCGCTGTCCGGTGCCGCGGAGACGGTGTCCCCACCGACGACGGCCGCTCCCAGCGGTGCGCACTCCGCCGCCAGCCCGGCAGCCACGCCCTCCAACCAGGTCGTCGAGGTGTCGGGCGGACAGGCCAGCCCGACCAGCAGCGCGGTGGCCGTCGCGCCCATCGCGGCGACGTCGGCGAGGTTGGCCGCGGCCGCCTTGTGCCCGATGTCCTCGGCCGACGACCAGTCGCGCCGGAAGTGCCGGCCCTCGACGAGCACGTCGGTGGTGGCGACCACCCGGCCGTCCGGCGTCCGCAGCACGGCGGCGTCGTCACCGGGGCCGACCTCGGCGACCCGCGCCGCACCGGACCGCGCCAGCACGCGGGCGATCACACCGAACTCGCCGACCACGCGCACGCTGTCGGCGGGGTCTCCGCGCGGGACGAGCGGGCGGGGACGAGTCACCGGTCCCTCCGGAGTGCTGGGGTAGGTTGCGCAACTGTCCGCCCACCGGCGCGGACGCCGCACCGGCAGCGCCGCCCGAGGAAAGGTCTCCCGTGGTCCACGCCTACATCCTCATCCAGACCGAAGTCGGCAAGGCCGCCCAGGTCGCGTCGACGATCAGCCAGATCTCGGGTGTGACCAAGGCGGAGGACGTCACGGGCCCCTACGACGTGATCGTGCGCGCGGAGGCCGAGACCGTCGACGAGCTCGGCCGGCTGGTCGTCGCCCGGGTGCAGTCGGTCGACGGCATCACCCGCACGCTGACCTGCCCCGTCGTCAACATCTGAGCGCCCTGATCGAGAACCCGCCTCCTCCCGAACCGCAGCCCGGGGAGCAGCCGGCACCGCGGCCGTCCCGGCCGGACGACCCGCTGCGGCGCATCGCGCTGCTCGTCACGGCCGTCGTCCTGCCCCTGGTCGTCGTGCTCGTCGTGCTCAGCCGGGTCCTCGGCGGAGAGGGGGACGCCGGGCAGGGCGAGTCCCCCGTCGCCGACGTCGAGGGCACCCCGGCACCCGGCCGTGCCGACCTGCCGCCGCTGCCGGTGGAGGCCCCACCGGTCCCCCCGGAAGCCGAGGCGCCCTGCGAGTCGCTCATGGGCCAGCTGCCGCTGGAGCTGGCCGGCGGGCAGTCGCGCCGGGTCGACTCCGACAGCCCCTACGTCTACGCCTGGGGCGAGCCGCCGGTCGTGCTGGTGTGCGGCGTCGAGCGACCGGCCGCGCTGGAGCCGACGTCCCCGCTGATCCAGATCAACGGCGTGAACTGGCTGGTGGACACCAGCGACCCGGACACCGTCGTCTGGACGGCCGTCGACCGGCCGGTGTACGTGCAGGTGACCGTCTCCGCCGACACCGACAGCGCGCCGGTGACCGCGCTCGGCCCGGTCATCAACGAGACCCTTCCGAGACAACCGATCCAGGTTGACGGCTGAACAAGCAGCAGGACTGTCCCCTCACCGGGGAAGGACCCCGTCCTCCCCACCCTTCGTCAGAGGGCCCCCTGCCCCCCGCCACTCGGCCCCCTCCAGGGGCCCGCCGCGAGCCTGCGAGCGGTGGGGAGGAGGGGGTCCTTCCACCTGCAGGGGGGCCGGCGGGAGGGCCGCGGCGCTCGTCAGGACGGCGGCAGGCGCTCCAGCTGCGCGGCCACGACCGCCTGGACCTCCTCGGTGGCCGCCTCCACCGACCCGGCCACGGCCGTCACCGCCACGCTGAACACCCCGCGCGCGCACCAGGCGAACGCCGCGGGCGAGGTCACCCCGGCCGCAGGCGCGCCCTCCTCCAGGACGAGCAGCCGACAGTCCTCGGGCAGGTCCGGGGGATCCTCGCGCAGCACGCCGCCGTAGACCTCGGCATCGTGCGCGGCCACGTCGCCGGTGAACGCCGCCGCGCCGCCCCGGGTCTCGAACTGGTGAGCGAACACGCTGGTCAGCGGCCCCGTCCCGGACCCCCAGTAGCGCTCCCAGCCGAACCGGTAGCCGTAGTCCGCGAGCACCTCCCGCTCGCGGGCGGGGTCCTCGGCGTAGCCGGCGACGTCCTCGACCGACTTCTCCCCGGCCGGCGGCGCGAGATGCCCGTCGGGGACCCGCGGCAGGCCGGAGGGCACCGCCGGGACGACCAGGTCCTCGAGCTGCTCGGGCGTGGCCGGGGTCGACGCGGCCGGGACCGCCGTCGCCTCGTCGTCGACCGGGGGCGCACAGCCGGGCAGCAGGGCCAGCAGCAGCGCCAGCCCGCCCAGCCGGACGGCCGCCGGCGGGGTCACGCCGGCGTGCCGTCCAGCGTCGTGTCGGCCTCGGCCGCCCCGGCCCCGGTGAGCGCCACCTCGGCCAGCGCCACCCCGATGAGCCGGTCCACCAGCGCGGCGAAGTCCACGCCGGTCGCGGCCCACATCCGCGGGTACATCGAGATCGGGGTGAACCCGGGCATGGTGTTCACCTCGTTCACGGCGAGCCGCTCGGTGCCGTCCGGGCCGACCCCGAGGAAGAAGTCGACCCGGGCGAGGCCGCGGCAGTCCAGGGCCAGGTATGCCTTGCACGCGGCCTCCTGCACCGCCCGGGTCTGCTCGGGGGTGAGGTCGGCCGGGACGTCGAGGTCGACCGCGTCCTCGAGGTACTTGGCGGCGAAGTCGTACCAGTCGGTGCCCGCACGCAGCCGGATCTCGGCCGGGAGGCTGGCCTCCGGGGGGCCGCCGGGCCGGGCCAGCACACCGCACTCGATCTCCCGTCCCGGGACGGCGGCCTCGACGATCACCTTCGGGTCGACCGCGGCCGCCGTCGCCACCGCCTCGGGGAACTGTGCCCAGTCGGTGACCTTGGTGATCCCGATGCTGGAGCCGGCGCGGCACGGTTTCACGAACACCGGCAGCCCCAGCCGCTCGCGGCCGGCGGCGTCGAGCACGTCGGGGTCGGCCGACACCGCACCCGACGCGTCCCGCAGCACCACGTGGTCGCCCTGCGGCAGCCCCGCGGCGACCAGCAGCTTCTTGGTGAACTCCTTGTCCATCGACGCCGCGCTGGCGAAGACCCCGGAGCCCACGTACGGGATGCCGCTCATCTCCAGCAGGCCCTGGATGGTGCCGTCCTCGCCGTAGGCGCCGTGCAGCACGGGGAAAACGACATCCACCTCGGTGAGCGCGGAGGCCATCCCGGCGGCCGGCTCGAGGACGGCCAGGCCACGGCCCTCCGGGTCACCCACCAGGGAGACCGCCGTCCCGCCGGCCACCTCCGGCAGCTCGCCGTCGGTGATGGCCAGGCGCTGTCCGGGGTCGGCGAGCACCCACCGTCCGTCCCGGGCGATGCCGACCGGCACGACGTCGTACCGCTCGGGGTCCAGCGCCGCGAGGACGGCCCCGGCGGAGATGCAGGAGATGGAGTGTTCGGCGCTGCGGCCGCCGAACACGACCGCGACGCGCAGCTTGCCCGCCTGTCCGCTCATCGCGGCCGAGCCTAGTGGAGCGGGTCCGCGGAGCCCGGGCGACGGGCGGGGACGGGCCGGCGAGCCCGCGGTGTGGGAACCTCGACACCGATGCGCGAGAACGGAGCCGCCGCACCCGGTGGGGATCGCCCGGCGGCGGCGGTCTTCCCGCGCCGGCTGCGCCTCGCGGGGGCCGCCGTCCACCTCTACACCGCCAGCGGCTCGGTGCTCGGGCTGCTCATCGTGCTGGCGGCGTTCGACGGCGACGCGGTGGCGGCGCTGTGGCTGGGCCTGGTCGCGCTCGTCATCGACGGGACCGACGGGATGCTGGCCCGCCGGATGCGGGTCAAGGAGACGATCCCCTGGTTCGACGGGGCCCGCCTCGACGACATCGTCGACTACCTCACCTACGCCTTCGCGCCGGTCGTGCTGCTGTGGACCATCGGCGCGCTTCCCGGCGGATGGGCCGGCTGGGTGGTGGCCGCGCTGCCGCTGCTGGCGTCGGCGTACCAGTTCTGCCGGGTCGACGCGAAGACCGACGACCACACCTTCCTGGGCTTCCCCAGCTACTGGAACGTGGTCGCCTTCTACGCGATCGTGCTCGACCTGGGGCCGACGGCGGTCGCGGCCGTGCTGGTGATCTGCTCCGTGCTGGTGTTCGTGCCGGTGCGCTACCTGTACCCGTCGCGCACCCCGGTCCTGCGGGGCCTCAGCCTGGCGTCGACGGCGGTCTGGCTGGGAACCTACGTCGTCCTGCTGGTGCAGGTGCCCGACCCGCACCCGGCGGTGGTGGCGCTGTCGCTGGCCTACCTCGCCTACTACCTCCTGGTCAGCCTCTGGCTGACCGCCCGGGCGGCCCGCCGCCGGCGCGCCGAGCGCCCGGAGGGGCTCGCCGCCGTCGGCTGACCGGCCTCCGACGGCCCCCCTGCAGGGTCCCGCCGCGAGCGTGCGAGTGGCGGGGGCAGGGGGCCGTTGCTCAGACCGCGTCGAGGGCGGCGGTGAGGTCGGCGACCAGGTCGGCGGTGTCCTCGATGCCGCAGGAGAGCCGCACGAACCCCGCCGGAACGGCGTCCCCGCCCCACTGGGCCCGCCGATCGACGGTGCTGTGCACCCCGCCGAAGCTGGTGGCCGCCGTCCAGAGCCGTGCGGTGGTCAGCAGCCGCGAGACGGCGGCCGCGTCGGCCAGCTCGGCGGAGACCACGCCGCCCGGGCGCAGCATCTGCCGGCTGGCGAGGTCGCGGGACGGGTCGCCGGGCCGCCACGGCCACCGGACGCCGGTCACCGCGGGGTGTGCGGCCAGCAGGTCGGCGACCGCTGCGGCGGTGGCCGCCTGGCGGGCCAGCCGCAGGTCCAGCGTGCTCATCGAGCGATGGCCCAGCCACGCCTCGAACGGGCCGGGCAGACCCCCGGTGGAGTCGCGAAAGGCCTTGAGCCGCGCGTACAGCTCGTCGTCGGCCGTGCTGACGTGGCCGAGCAGGAGGTCGCTGTGCCCGGTGAGCGCCTTGGTGTCGCTGCCCAGGGTGAGGTCGGCACCGAGCGCCAGCGGCCGCTGCCCCAGCGGCGTGGCGGTGGTGTTGTCGACGGCGAGCACCGCTCCGGCGGCGCGGGTGGCGCGGGCGACGGCGGCGATGTCGCAGACGTCCAGCTGCGGGTTGCTCGGCGTCTCCAGCAGGACCAGCCGGGCGCCCGTGAGGCCGCCGCGGGCGGCCACCGCCCCGATCTCCGGGGTGGCCACGTACTCGACGTCCACCCCGAACCGTTCGAGCTCCTCGCGGGCCAGCAGCCGGGTCGTGTAGTAGCCGTCGGAGGGCAGCACCACGCGGTCGCCGGCCCGGGCCACGGCCAGCACGGCCGCGCTGATCGCAGCCATGCCGGTGGCGAAGGACAGGCACCGGCCGCCGTCCAGCTCACCGACCGCCGCCTCGAAGACCCGCAGCGTCGGGTGCTCGGTGCGCGCGTAGGCGTCCGCGCCGCCCTCGCGGGGCGGCCGGTCGCCCAGGTGGTACGGGGCGGCGAACACCGGTGAGGGCCGCAGCGGCGTGCCCGGCAACGGGGCCTCCTCCCCTGCGCGGACCGACCGGGTGCCGTCACCCCAGGCGGTGTCCATCACTCGGGCTCGGCCCCCGGCTGCGTCGCTCACTCCGGCTTCGCCTCGCGGGACATGATCTCCTTCACCATCTGCGCCGCCGGGACGCCGTCGTGGCAGACCCGGACCACGGCCTCGGTGAGCGGCATGTCGACCCCGTTCGCCCGGGCCAGGTCGAGCACCGGCCGGCAGCTCTTGACCCCCTCGGCGACCTGCCGGGTGATCCGTTGCACCTCCTCCACCGTCATGCCGCGGCCGAGCCGCTCGCCGAAGGTGCGGTTGCGCGACAGCGGGGAGCTGCAGGTGGCCACGAGGTCGCCCAGGCCGGCCAGCCCGGCGAAGGTGGTCAGCTCCGCGCCGAGGGCCAGTCCCAGCCGGGCGGTCTCGGCCAGGCCGCGGGTGATCAGCGAGGCGCGGGTGTTGTCCCCGAAACCCATGCCCTCGGTGACGCCGCACGCGAGCGCGATGACGTTCTTCACCGCGCCGCCGAGCTCGCAGCCCACGAGGTCGCGGTTGGTGTAGGGACGGAAGTACGGGGTGTGGCAGGCGGCCTGGACCTGCGCGGCGCGCTTGTGGTCGGTACAGGCCACGACGGTCGCGGCCGGCTGCTCCTCGGCGATCTCCCGGGCCAGGTTCGGGCCCGAGAGCGCGGCGACGCGGTCGGCCCCGGCGCCGGTGACCTCGCAGATCACCTGGCTCATCCGCTTGGTGCTGCCCAGCTCGATGCCCTTCATCAGCGACAGCAGGACTGCGTCCGCCGGCAGCAGCGGCGCCCACTCGGTGAGGTTGGCCCGCAGCGACTGGGACGGGACGGCGAGCACCACGATCTCGGCGCCGGCCAGGGCCTCGGCGGCGTCCGCGGTGGCGCACAGCCGCCCGGGCAGGCGGATGCCGGGCAGGTAGTCGGGGTTCTCACCGGTCGCCGCGATGACGCGCGCCAGCTCGGGGCGGCGGGCGTGCAGGAGCACCGAGCAGCCGGCGTCGGCCAGCACCTTGGCGAAGGTGGTCCCCCAGGATCCGGCCCCGAGGACGGCGGCCCGTGTGCGGTGCCCGTTCCGCGGGCTCACGCGGCACTCCCGGGCAGGTCGCCGGGCAGCCGCCGCCGGGGGTGCGGGGCGAACGTCGTCGGCGCCGGCTCCCCCCGGAGCTCGGCCAGCTGGTCGCGCACGGAGGCCATCATGCGGTCGGTGACCTCCCGCAGCAGCTCGCCGCTCATCGGCCGACCGTCGCGCACCTGGGTACGCAGGTCGGCGAGGTCGAGTGGCTCGCCGACCAGGTAGTCCGCCGGCGCCCGCAGCCGCGGGTGCAGCTCCTTGGCGTGGTAGTCGTGCACGCGCTGCGGGCCCCACTGGGCCACCGGCAGGACGACGGCATCGGTGGCCAGCGCCAACCGCGCCACCCCGGTGCGCGCCTCCATCGGCCACCACTCCGGGTCGCGGGTGACCGACCCCTCCGGGTAGATGACCACGACGTTGCCGGCGGCCAGGTCGGCCTCGGCCGCCGCCAGCGAGCTCCGGGCGTCGGCCGAGCCGCGGGCCACCGGGATCTGCCCGGCGGCGCGCAGGATCCGTCCGGCGAGCCCGGCGAAGACCGCCTGCTTGGCCAGGAAGTGCGGGACGCGGCCGCAGTCCCAGACCAGCCGCGCGCAGGCCAGCGGGTCGAGGACCGAGACGTGGTTGGCCACCACGAGCACCGGGCCGGTGCGGGGGAACCGCTCGGCGTGCCGGTAGCGCATCCGGAACAGCAGCAGGGTGACCGGGTAGATCACCAGCACGCACAGCAGCAGGGCCGGCGGAAGCGGCCTGCGGGTGCGCCACCGGGACGGCGGGGCTCCGGTCGCGCGCGACAGCCCGGCGTCCGGGGATCCGTCCTGCGTCACCGGTTCCTCCCCTCCTGCCCGCCCGGCCGCTACCCGGCCAGGACGTGATGAGGCCCATGATCGGCCCTGGACCGGTCCCTGCAGCGCACCGGGGTCCGGGCCGGCCCGGATGCGTCCGGCGCACCGGTGCGCCGACCCCGGCTCCCCTGACGGTGACGGCGAACTGAACCCTTACCCGACCGGCACCATCTCGGGCGTCAGCCACGGCGCGGTGCGGGTTCGGCTGGACGTGGCCCGACGTCCAGGCCGGCATGCTGCTGCGGCCGCGGATGCTCGCCGGTTCGCGTGGAACGGGCGCCACGATCGGGCGGCCCGTCAGCCGAGCCCGCTCGGCCTGCCTGTGGAGGGTGGGGGGCAGCCGCGGCCGGTCCGGCCGCGGCGGTGCCGCCCGGTGGAGCAGGAACCAGCCGGCCACGCCTCTGCGTGGCATGAGCACCGGACTGCCCCGGACCGGGGCGCTCACGGAATCCGGTCGGATGGCCCCGCGCCATCACGTCGTCATCGTCAGGGGAGCATGGGTGCCGTGCGTGCGTGGTCGGTGGTCGTCCCGGCGAAGCGGCTGCCGCTGGCCAAGACCCGCCTGACCCCGCTGACCGACGGCCTCGGCGGCCCGCCGGGCGCCGCGCACGCCCGGCTGGTCCTGGCGCTGCTGGCCGACACGGTCGCCGCCGCACTCGCCTGCCCCGCCGTCGCCGGCGTGCTGGTGGTCACCGACGACACCGCCGCGGGAGAGGTCGTCACCCGCCTCGGCGCCCGCACGGTGCCCGACGAGCCCGACCGCGGCCTCAACCCGGCCCTTGCGCACGGGGCCCGCGCCACCGGGAGCACCGCGGTGGCGGCGCTCTCCTCCGACCTGCCGGCGCTGCGCCCGGAGGAGCTGACCGCCGCGCTGGCGGCCGCGGAGGCCCGGGTGGGTGGACGAGGCGGCCGGTGCTTCGTCGCCGACGCGCAGGGCACCGGGACGACACTGCTCACCGCCGTCGCGACCGACCTCTCCCCCGCCTTCGGCGCCGGGTCGGCGCAGCGGCACGCGGCCGGCGGAGCGGTCGAGCTCCCCGGCACGTGGCCCGGCCTGGCGCGGGACGTCGACACGGCCGAGGACCTCCGCGCCGCGCTCGCGCTGGGCGTGGGGACGCACACCGCCGCGGTGCTCGGCGGCGCACGTCCCCGCACCGGCTGACCCGCTGCTCACCACCCGCCGTCCCCCCGACTGCGGCACGATGAGCCCGTGCCCTCGACCAGATCCGGCGCCCCCGCCGACCGGTACATCAACCGCGAGCTGTCGTGGCTGGACTTCAACGCCCGCGTGCTCGAGCTGGCGGAGGACGACTCCCTGCCGCTGATGGAACGGGCGAAGTTCCTGGCGATCTTCGCCAGCAACCTCGACGAGTTCTACATGGTCCGCATCGCCGGCCTGAAGCGCCGGCAGAGCACCGGCCTCACGGTCCGCTCCCCCGACGGGCTGACCATCCGGGAGCAACTGGCCCGGGTCACCGAGCGGACCCGCGACCTGGTGCACCGGCACGCCGACGTCTTCACCAAGGACATCAGCCCGCGCCTGGAGGAGGCCGGGATCCGGATCGTGCACTGGACCGAGCTGGCCGACGACGAGACCACGCGGCTGCGGGACTACTTCCGCGACCAGGTGTTCCCGGTGCTGACCCCGCTCGCGGTCGACCCGGCCCACCCGTTCCCCTACATCAGCGGCCTCTCGCTCAACCTCGCCGTCCAGGTGCGCGACCCCGACACCGGTGCCCCGCGCTTCGCCCGGCTCAAGGTGCCCAACAACGTGCCCCGCTTCGTGCCGGTGGCGGCGGGCGGGTCCGTCGATGCAACAGCCCCGGGGACGACGTTCCTGCCGCTCGAGGACCTCATCGCCGCCCACCTGCCGCAGCTGTTCCCCGGCCTCGAGGTCATCGACCACCACCTGTTCCGGGTCACGCGCAACGCCGACCTCGAGGTCGAGGAGGACCGCGACGAGGACCTGCTCCAGGCCCTCGAGCGCGAGCTGGCCCGCCGCCGCTTCGGCCCGGCGGTGCGCCTCGAGGTCGCCGAGCCCATGGACCCGCAGATCCTGTCGGTGCTCATGTCCGAGTTGGAGGTGGACAAGGAGGACGTCGTCCACGTGCCCGGCCTGCTGGACCTGGCCGCGCTCTGGGAGCTCTACCGCCTGGACCGCCCCGAGCTCAAGGACGAGCCGTTCGTCCCCGCCACCCACCCCCGCCTCTCCGAGGGCGAGACGCCGAAGAGCGTCTTCGCGACCCTGCGGGAGGGCGACGTGCTCGTCCACCACCCGTACCACTCCTTCGCGACCAGCGTGCAGCGCTTCATCGAGCAGGCCGCCGCCGACCCCAACGTGCTGGCCATCAAGCAGACGCTGTACCGCACGTCGGGCGACTCCCCGATCGTCAACGCGCTCATCGACGCGGCCCAGGCCGGCAAGCAGGTCGTCGTCCTCGTCGAGATCAAGGCCCGCTTCGACGAGGAGGCCAACATCAGCTGGGCCCGCTCGCTGGAGCGCGCCGGCTGCCACGTGGTCTACGGGCTGGTCGGCCTGAAGACCCACTGCAAGACGGCGCTCGTGGTGCGCCGGGAGAACGGCATGATCCGCCGCTACTGCCACATCGGCACGGGCAACTACAACCCCAAGACCGCCCGGCTCTACGAGGATCTCGGCATCCTCACCGCCGACCCCCGGGTGGGCGCCGACCTCACCGACCTGTTCAACACGCTGACCGGCTACTCGCGGCAGACGACC
Organism: Geodermatophilus sp. DF01-2; assembly: GCF_004571065.1. Taxonomy (GTDB): domain Bacteria; phylum Actinomycetota; class Actinomycetes; order Mycobacteriales; family Geodermatophilaceae; genus Geodermatophilus. Next base: position 20,378 of record NZ_SPQN01000026.1, on the reverse strand, counting down.
TACCGCCGACTGATGGTGGCCCCGCACGGGATCCGCTCCGGGCTGGTCGAGAAGATCCGCCGGGAGGCGCGAAACGCCCGGGAGGGCCGCCCGGCCGGCATCCGCGTCAAGGTCAACGCGCTGGTCGACGAGCAGGTCATCGACGCGCTGTACGAGGCCTCGGTGTCCGGCGTCCCGGTGGAGCTGCTCATCCGCGGCATCTGCTCCCTGCGCCCCGGGGTCCCCGGCCTGTCCGAGAACGTGCGGGTGCGGTCCATCGTCGGTCGTTTCCTGGAGCACTCGCGCGCGATGTGGTTCGCCGGCGGCGGCGAGGGCGAGTGGTGGATCGGCAGCTCCGACCTCATGCACCGCAACCTCGACCGCCGCGTCGAGGTGCTGCTGCGGGTGTGCGACGAGGTCGCCCAGCGGGAGCTGGACGAGATGTTCCTCGGGGCGATGGCCGAGGGGGTGCGCTGCTGGGAGCTGGGCAGCGACGGCGCCTGGACGCGCACCGGGGAGCGCGACTACCAGGCCGAGCTGATGGCGGCGGCCGACCATGCCGGCTGAGGGAGAGGGCACCCGTCTCGTCCGGGCGGCCGGCGGCGCGCTGTGGCGCCCGGTGGTCGGCGGTGGCCTGGAGACGGCGCTGGTGCACCGGCCGAAGTACGACGACTGGTCGCTGCCCAAGGGCAAGCCGGACGCCGGGGAGCACCTGCTGCAGACCGCGGTCCGCGAGGTGGCCGAGGAGACCGGGCTGGACGTCGTCGTCGGACGGCGCAGCGTGCGCACCGAGTACGAGGTCCCCGAGGGCCCCAAGCGGGTCGACTACTGGTTGATGCGCGTCGTCGGCGGTGACTTCCTGCCCAACGACGAGGTGGACGAGCTCCGCTGGATGCAGGTGGACGAGGCGTGTGCGCTGGCCAGCCACGCCCACGACCGTGCGGTGCTGGCCGACCTGGCGCGCACCGACGTCCCGCGGGAGCCCTCGCTGCTGCTGGTCCGGCACGGCCGGGCCGGCAGCAAGTCCGACTGGGACGGCCCCGACGACCTGCGCCCGCTGGATGCCAAGGGACGCCGGCAGGCGGCACAGCTGGCGCAGGTGCTGCCGTCGTTCGCCCCGGTCGAACTGCTGACCGCCGAGCGGGTGCGCTGCCGGGAGACCCTCGAGCCGCTGGCCGAACGGCTGGGCTGCGACATCCGCCCGCTGCCGGAGCTCGGCGAGGAGGAGTTCGCCGCCGACCCGCAGGCCGCCCTCGCCGCGGTCGAGCGGCTGCTCGCACCGCGCGAGCAGCCCGGGGTGAGCGTCGTCTGCAGCCAGGGCGGGGCGATCCCGTCGGTCCTGATGAGCCTCGGCGTCCGCTGGGAGGGGATGGCCGGCCGGCTGCACCCGCCGGCGGCGAAGGGCAGCACCTGGGTGCTGGGAGGCCGGCCGGGTGCGCTGGCCGCCGACTACTACCGCGACTTCTGGGCCGACAGCGCCGACGTCGGGCCGCGCTGACCCGATGATCAGCTGAGCTCACCGTTCAGGGTCCGGGCTCACGACCGGCGGTGAGCCAGGACCCCGTTCGATCAGGTCAGCTGATCATCAACGGCTCAGGCGGGCAGTGCGGGGAGGGCCTCGGGCAGCCAGGCCGGACGCCGGGCCTCGTAGTCCTCGATGTCGGTCAGGTGCCGCTCGGTCAGCCCGATGTCGTCGAGGCCCTCCAGCAGCCGCCAGCGGGTGTAGTCGTCGATCTCGAACGGCACCGTCGTGTCGCCGTAGGTGACCTGCCTGAGCTGCAGGTTGACGGTCACCTGCGTGGCGGGGTCGGCCTCCGCCGCCGCCCAGAGCGCCTCGACCTCCGGCTGCGGCAGGACGACGGTGAGCAGCCCGGCCTTGGTTGAGTTGTTCTTGAAGATGTCGGCGAACCGCGAGCTGATGACGACGCGGAAACCGCCGTCGAGCAGCGCCCACACCGCGTGCTCGCGGGAGGAGCCGGTGCCGAAGTCGGGGCCGGCGACCAGGACCGAGGCGTCGGCGTACTCGGACCTGTTGAGCACGAAGTCGGGCTCGTTGGTGCGCCAGGCGACGAACAGACCGTCCTCGAACCCGCTGCGGGTGATCCGCTTGAGGTACTCGGCCGGGATGATCTGGTCGGTGTCGACGGCGCTGCGGCGCAGCGGGGCGGCGGTGCCGGTGTGGGTGGTGAAGGGCTGCATCGGTCTCAGACTCCAGCCAGCTCGGAACGGTCGAGGTCGGCGGGGGCGGTGAGCTTCCCGGTGAGAGCGGTCGCGGCAGCCACGGACGGCGACACCAGGTGAGTGCGGCCGCCCTTGCCCTGCCGGCCCTGGAAGTTGCGGTTGCTGGTCGAGGCCGAACGCTCCCCCGGCTCCAGCTGGTCGGGGTTCATGCCCAGGCACATGGAGCACCCCGCACCCCGCCACTCGGCGCCGGCCTCGGTGAACACCTGGTCCAGGCCTTCGGCCTCGGCCTGCGTCTTCACGCCGACCGAACCGGGGACGACGAGCATCCGGGTGTTCGCGTCGATCTTCTTCCCGCGCAGCAGCTCGGCGGCGACCCGCAGGTCCTCGATGCGGCCGTTGGTGCAGGAGCCGAGGAAGACGGTGTCGACCTCGATCTCGCGCAGCGGTGTGCCCGGGGTCAGGCCCATGTAGGCCAGCGCCTGCTCGGCGGCCCGGCGCTCGTCCCCGTCGGCGATGGCGGCCGGGTCGGGGACCGATTCGGCGATCGGCAGCCCCTGGCCGGGGTTGGTGCCCCAGGTGACGAACGGCGTCAGCGAGGCGGCGTCCAGCACGACCTCGGTGTCGAAGACCGCGCCCTCGTCGGTGCGCAGCGTCTTCCAGTACTCGACGGCGGCGTCCCAGTCGGCGCCCTGCGGGGCGTGCGGACGGCCCTGCAGGAAGTCGAAGGTGGTCTGGTCGGGAGCGATCAGCCCGGCGCGCGCGCCGGCCTCGATCGACATGTTGCAGATCGTCATCCGGGCCTCCATCGACAGCGCCTCGATGGCGCTGCCGCGGTACTCGATGACGTGGCCCGCGGCTCCGTTGGTCCCGATCTGCGCGATGACGGCCAGGATGACGTCCTTCGCCGAGACGCCCTCGGGCAGCTCGCCGTCCACGGTCACGGCCATCTGCTTGGGCCGGTACTGCGGAAGCGTCTGGGTGGCCAGCACGTGCTCCACCTCGCTGGTGCCGATCCCGAAGGCCAGCGCGCCGAACGCGCCGTGCGTCGAGGTGTGGCTGTCGCCGCAGACGATCGTCATGCCCGGCTGGGTGAGCCCCAGCTGCGGGCCGATGACGTGGACGATGCCCTGGTCGCGGTCACCCATGGGGGCCAGCCGGATGCCGAACTCGGCCGCGTTCCTGCGCAGGGCCTCGACCTGCGCGCGGCTGACCGGGTCGGCGATCGGCTTGAGGATGTCGAGCGTCGGGACGTTGTGGTCCTCGGTCGCCATCGTGAGCTCGGGGTGGCGCACCGGGCGACCGGCCGCGCGGAGGCCGTCGAAGGCCTGTGGGCTGGTCACCTCGTGCACGAGGTGCAGGTCGATGTAGAGCAGGTCCGGCTCACCCGCGGCACTGCGCACGACGTGGGCGTCGTAGACCTTCTCCGCCAGGGTCTTCGGCACGACTGGTCCCTCCCGGGGCTCGCCCGCAGCGGCGGCCGGGGTGTGGCCATCTCACGCTGTGGGATGCGAGTATTGCTGTGTGGGACAGCCTAACCCCGTCGCCGTCTTGGACAAAGCGGTGGCGATCCTCCGCGCCGTGGCCGCCGAACCGGCGACCCTCGCCGAGCTGGTGGAGCGCACCGGACTGCCCCGTGCGACCGCCCACCGGCTGGCGGTGGCCCTCGAGGGGCACCGCTTGGTGCGGCGAACCACGGCCGGTGCGTGGGCGCCCGGGCCGGCACTGGCCGAGCTCGGCCGCGGGCTCGCCGACCTCGCCCAGCTCGCCGGCCGACACCTGGTGACGCTGCGCGACGCCAGCGGGGAGAGCGCGCAGTTCTACGTCCGCGACGGCGCCAGCCGGGTGTGCGTGGCCGTCGCCGAGCGGGCGCACGGGCTGCGGGACACCGTGCCGGTCGGGGCGCGGCTGCCGATGACGGCAGGCTCCGCGGCGCATGCACTACTGGCCTTCGCCCCGGCCGACGAGGTCACCCCGCTGCTGCCCAACGCGAGCTTCACCGCACGCACGCTGCTCGACGTCCGCCGACGGGGCTGGGCGCACAGCGTCGCCGAGCGGGAGCCGGGCGTGGCATCGCTGTCGGCCCCGGTGCGGGACGGCACGGGTGCGGTGCTGGGCGCGGTCTCCATCTCCGGGCCGGTCGAGCGGCTGGGTCGCCGTCCCGCCCCGGAGGTCGTGGGCGCGGTGCTCGAGGCCGCCGGCGCGATCTCCCGCGCCGCTCGCTGAGAGGGAAACTCCCCCCTTCCCACCGTTCGCGAGCTCAGGAGGGGCCTACTCGAACAGGTCGGCAACCGGCAGGCGCAGCCCGGGCAGGACCTCCCCGCCCTCGATCTCCCCGTCGGCCCGTACGTGTGCGACCGTCCCGTCGGCGGCATGGACGGCCACCACCCGCTGAACCGGATACACCACCCACACCAGCGATGTCCCCGCCGCCAGCCAGGCCAGCGCCTTCTCGGTGACATCGGCCGCCCGGTCGGACGGACTGACGACCTCGACGGCGAGATCGGGAGCGAGGTCGAGGAAACGCTGCCGCTCCGAACGAGGAGGCAGGCGGTGTTCGGCCACGAAGGCCACGTCCGGAGCGCGGACCGTGTCGGGGTCCCGGGAGAGCCGGAAGCCGGTCTCTGCGGCCACCGCCACGCCGAGCCGATCGCGGCGGACGTGGTCGCGGAGGAGGGCACCGATGGTCAACGCCACCTGTCCATGGTGGAAGCCGGCCGGCGCCATCTCCTTCAGCTCCCCGTCCACCAGCTCGCGACGCCGACCGTCGTCGGGCAGGTCCATCAGCTGCTCGGCCGTCATCAGCGCCACCGCGGAGACCGGCTGTGCGCTCACGACCGCCACCCTATGCCGGTCCGGATCACCTCGGACGAATACGCGCAGCCGGGCGCCGGGTGGTCCAGCCGTTGCCGATGCCGTCGTCGTCGGTGAGCGTCGGCGCGTGCGGTGACGCCCGACGCCCGCCAGGAAGCCTGACCTCGTTGACCATGGGGTGATGGCCGGGCTCTGCGCGCCTCTCCTCGTGGTGCCGACAACGAGCGATGATCGACTTGCAGACGACGACTGGACGTTCGTACGTCCTTCCGTAGTCTGATGGCATGACGGACGACGACCGGCTGGCACGGATGGAGGAACGCCTCGCGGCCCTGGAGGCCGCTGTCGCCGTCCCCGGCGCCGAGCCGGGCCCCCCGCCGTCCGGCCGGTTCTGGGCACTCGAGGGCCTCGCGGACGACGCCGCGGCGATGCCCGGCGGCGCGGTGGTCTACGCCGGGCGGGTCACGCTGCCGACCGGTGAGGAGTACGCCTGGCAGCGCACCCACGCGGCCGATCAGGTCCGCGGCACCGGGGACGACGACGCCGCGACCGCCGCCGTGCTCGCCGCGCTCGGCCACACGGTCCGGCTGCGGCTGCTGCGCGAAGTGCTGACCGGCACCCGCACCACGGCACAGCTCGCCGCCCTGCCGGGCCTGGGCACCACCGGCCAGTTGCACCACCACCTGCGCCAGCTCACCGCGGCCGGCTGGCTGCGCACGGCCGCCCGCGGCGCCTACGCCGTCCCGGCCGACCGGGTGGTGCCGCTGCACGTCGTCCTCGCGGCGGGTGCGGCGTGAGGCCCCGGGTACTGGCGGCGCGGGTGCGGCCGGTTCTGCTGCTCGTGGGCGTCCTGCTGGTCCTCGCCGGGGTCGCCGGGCTCCCCGCCGGCCAGTTGATCGGCGTGGCGGTGCTCATGGTGTTCGTCGTCCTGGACCGCGTGGCGCCGCCGCCGGCTCCCGCGACTGTCGTCGAGCCGCCGGTGCGCGGGCCGTGGCGGGCGCTGAACTCCCCCGCCACCCGGGTGCCGTCGCACGGGACGCACGGCCTCGGCCAGACCCACGCCATCGACCTGCTCCTCGACCCCACCGACGGCAGCCGGCCGCGCTTCGGCTCGGGGCCGCAGTGGCGGGCCGCCGCCGAGTACCCGGCGTTCGGCCGGCCGGTGCACGCTCCGCTGACCGGCACGGTGGTGCGGGCGCACGACCGCCGCCGCGACCACCGGGCCCGCAGCGGCTGGCTGTCGCTGGCGTACCTGCTGCTGGCGGAGGGCTTCGTCCGCCAGGTCGCCGGCACCCGGTGGATGGTCGGCAACCACGTCGTGGTGGAGGCACCCGACGGCACGTGCGCCGTCCTCGCCCACCTGCGCCGCGGATCGCTGCGCGTGCGTCCCGGCGACCGGGTCACCGCCGGGCAGCAGGTGGCCGAGTGCGGCAACTCCGGCAACAGCAGCGAGCCTCACCTGCACGTCCAGCTCACCGACTCCGCGCGGCTGGCCGGCTCCTGCGGCCGACCGATCACGGTGCGGGGCGGCGCGCCCGACGGCTCGGACGGGCTGCCCGGCGACGACGAGCTCCTGGGCACGGACGCCCCCAGGGTGATGTAGCTGAGCACCACCGCCGCGGCGACGATGAGCGAGATCCACAGCGGCCAGCCGAGCAGCGCGTTGACGATCGTGGCCAGCAGGAACAGGTTGATGCCGGCGATGAGGATCTGGGCGACCGCGAAGGACAGCGCGTTGACCAGATGTGCGCCGGTGCCGAAACGGCGGCGCATGAACTCGGGGACGCTGCGCACCTTCGACCCGTAGTAGAAGGGCATCATCACGATGGCCAGGAAGAGCATCGCGGGGACGGCGCCGATCCAGAAGCAGTGCATGGTCGGGAAGCCGTACTGGTGCCGTTGGCCGACATGCCGATGGTCTCGACCGCGCCGAGGTTGGCCGAGAGGAACGCCAGACCCGTGACCCACGCCGGCAGGGAGCGCCCGGAGAGGAAGAAGTCCAGGCTGTCCGACACCCGCCGCCGGGCGGCGAAGCCGATCAGCAGGACGACGACGAAGTAGGCGGCGACCAGCAGGTAGTCGACGAACGAGGCGTCGAGGCGCAGGGTGTCCACGTGGCTGGGACCTCCGGGGTCGTGGTCCGGGTCAGGCCAGGCGCTGGGCGCCCGGGGACGGTACGACCGCGAAGGCGCGCGGTGGGGTGAGACCCTCCTGCCCGAAGCGGTCGGCGATCGCCTGTGCCACGGTGTGGGTCCGGTCGGCGCCGACCAGCACCACGGCGCTGCCGCCGAAGCCGCCGCCCACCATGCGCGCGCCGGCGGCGCCGGCCTCCAGGGCGGTGGCCACGGCGGTGTCGAGCTCTCCGGTGGAGATCTGGAAGTCGTCGCGCAGCGAAGCGTGCCCGGCGGTGAGCACGGGCCCGATCTCCGCCGGCCCACCGGTGCCGCGGAGGATCCGCACCACCTCGAGGACGCGGGCGTTCTCGGTGACGACGTGCCGGGCGCGTCGCAGCAGGACGGCCCCCTCGGCGGTGCCGTCGTCCAGCGGGGCGATCGCGGCCACGTCCGCGACGTCGCGCAGCGCCCGCACCCCCAGCCGTTCGGCGGCCTGCTCGCACTCGCGGCGCCGGTCGCCGTAGCCGCCGGTGGCGTGGTCGTGCGTCGTCCCGGTGTCGACGACGAGCAGCTCCAGCCCGGCCGCGGCCAGGTCCAGGGGCACCTGCTCGGAGCTGCGGTCGCGGGTGTCCAGGAACAGCGCGTGCCCGGCGGTGCAGAGCAGCGACGCGGACTGGTCGAGGATGCCCGTGGGCGCGCCCACGAAGTCGTTCTCCGCGCTCCGGGCGACGTCGACCAGGTCGGCGACGGCGAGGTCGGGGGCGGCGAGGTCGCGGAGGGCCAACGCGACGGAGCAGGACAGCGCCGCCGACGACGACAGCCCCATGCCCGCGGGGACGTCGCCGTCGACCAGCACGCTCACCCCGCCGGGCACCCGGTCGCGCAGCGCGTCGACGACCCCGGCCGGGTAGCCGGCCCAGCCGTCCGGTCGCCCCGGCGCCAGCTCGGCGACCGGCACCTCCACCCGGTCGCCGGGGTGCTGCGCGGAGACGAGCGCGACCAGCCCGCCCTCCCGGCGGGCGACCGCGGCGCGCGTGGTGTGCGGCAGCGCCACCGGCAGCACGAAGCCGTCGTTGTAGTCGGTGTGCTCGCCGATCACGTTCACCCGGCCCGGCGCCGCCCAGACGCCCTCGGGCTCGCCGCCGAACGCGTCGGCGAACGCCTGCCGGGCCCGCTCGACCGGGGTCACCGCACGTTCCGCAACTGCTCGGCGACGTCCTCCGGCGTGGTGTCGCTGATGAACACGCCCATGCCCGACTCCGAGCCGGCCAGGTACTTCAGCTTTCCCGGCGCACGGCGCAGCGAGAACAGCTGCAGGTGCAGCCACCAGTCCCCGCGGCCGCGGCCGACCGGCGCCTGGTTCCAGGAGGCGATGTAGGGCATGGGGCTGTCGAACCGGCGGACGAGGCGGCCGAGCACGTCGAGGTAGACCTCGGCCAGCGCGTCCCGTTCCTCACCGGTGAGGGCCGGCAGGTCGGGCACCCGGCGGTGCGGGAACAGCTGCAGCTCGTAGGGCCAGCGGGCGGCGGCCGGGACGAACGCCGTCCAGTGCCCGTTGGCGGCGACCACCCGCGGCCCGGCGCGCTCGGCGGAGAGGACGTCGGCGAACAGGTCGCCGCCGGTCTCCCGTCGGTGCCGCTCGACGGAGGCCAGCACCTCCTCCACCCGCGGCGTCACGAACGGGTAGGCGTAGATCTGCCCGTGCGGATGGGAGAGGGTGACCCCGATCTCCTCGCCGGAGTTCTCGAACACGAAGACCTGCTCGACGCCGTCGATGCCGGACAGCTCCGCGGTGCGCTCGGCCCACACGTCGACCACCAGGCGGGCTCGGTCGGCACCCAGCGTGGCGAAGGACCGGTCGTGCTCGCTGGTGAAGACTACGACCTCGCACCGGCCGAAGCCGGGCCGCAACTCCGTGAGGGGGGCGCCGGGAGCGGTGGGAGGGAGGTCGCGCTGCACCGCCGTCGCCAGGGACGGGAAGCGGTTCTCGAAGACGACGACCTGGTAGTCGGCCTCGGGCACCTCGGTGGGCTCGCGGCCGGGCCGGGTCGGGCACAGCGGGCAGAGGTCCGCCGGCGGCAGGAAGGTCCGCGTCTGCCGGTGCGAGGCCAGGACCACCCACTCACCGAGCAGCGGGTCCCACCGCAGCTGCGAGCGAGTGCTGACCGGAGGCAGGTCGCGCGGGTCCTCGACCGTCCGCGGTGGCGCGGCGTCCCCTGCGTCGAAGTAGAGGATCTCCCGGCCGTCGGCCAGCCGACGACTCGTCCGGAGCACGGTGGGACCTGCCTTTCCGCCGCCCGTCACTGTGCGTGAGCGGCGCCCCCGACGCTAGAACCGGCCCGACGCCCAGGTCACCCCGGCCCGCCCCCGGGACGGCGAGAGCCCCCGGCCGGTCTGGTCGGGGGCTCCCGCTCGCTGTAGCCCCGAAGGGATTCGAACCCTCGCTACCGCCGTGAGAGGGCGGCGTCCTGGGCCGCTAGACGACGGGGCCGTACGGGCCCCATGGTGCCACGCCCACCACCGGGACCGCGTACCGGGTACCGGAACCGGGAGACGACGAGAGCCCCCGGCCGGTGTGGTCGGGGGCTCTCGCTCGCTGTAGCCCCGAAGGGATTCGAACCCTCGCTACCGCCGTGAGAGGGCGGCGTCCTGGGCCGCTAGACGACGGGGCCGTGCGGTGGTGCGGTCGTGCTGAGGAATGCTGTCTCCACAGACAGCTTCCTCGCTGGGGTACCAGGACTCGAACCTAGACTAACGGAGCCAGAATCCGTCGGGCTGCCAATTACCCCATACCCCAAGGGTCGCGCTGCGCCTCGCGGCGCCGGGGACCACCATACCCGACGCCCGGGAGTGGTCCCGGCAGCCCCCAGGGTGACGGTGGCCGCAGGTCCCGCGCGGCGGTCAGCGTCGCGGGCCGCAGCCGCCGGCGGGAGCGGGCGACGAGCGCCACGTAGCCGCCCATGGCCAGCAGGTCGATCGCCACCACGATCACGCCGGTGCCGGCCGGCACCGCGGCGGTGGCCACCCCTTCTCCCAGCCCACCGGCCAGCAGGAAGACCAGCACGTTGTTGACGGCGTGCAGCACGATCGCCGCCTCCAGGCCGCCGGTCAGCCAGACGACGGCCGAGGCGGCCAGCCCGAAGGCGAACCGGTCGAGGAACGTCCACACGTCCGGCGGGAGGTGGGCGACCGAGAACAGGGCGGCGGTCAGCACCCCGGCGGTCACCGCGCCCGCCCGGGCGTTGCGGAACCACCCGGCGATCGCCTGGCTGAGGTAGCCGCGGAACACGTACTCCTCGGCGGCCGACTGCAGCGGCGTGGTCAGCACCACCACGAGCAGCAGCCACCCATAGCCCGCCACCGGGCCGGTGACCTCCCAGCCACCGAACAGGAAGCCCAGCAGGACGCTCGCCAGGATGCCGACACCGAGGGTGGGCAGGGCCGACAGGGTGGACGGCAGCAGCAGCCGCCATCGCAGCCGGGCCAGCACCGACGACGACCAGCCGATCCGCATGCCGTGCGCGACGGCCCAGGCCAGCCACACGCACGGGATGGCGGCGATCAGCGAGACGTTGGTGACCAGCAGGAGGCCGGGGTCGGTGAGGTCGGTGGGGTCGATGGTCGCGGGGTCGGGGAACACCCCGGTCGCGAAGCCGACCAGGAGCACCAGAACGGTGGCGACGAGATAGACCACGGTGAACAGCAGCAGGCCCAGCAGCGGCCGCCACCAGTGCCAGTCCCGCGAGCGCATGGCGTGCAGGAACTCGACCGGCTCGTCGTGCGGCGGGGTGCCGGGCGGCGGCTGCCACCGCAGGCCCGGTGGCGGTCCCCACGGCGGGGCGGGCGGACCACCCCACGGCGGACCGGGTGGCGGTCCCCACGGCGTCCCGGGCGGGGCGGTGTGCGGGCCCGGCTGCAACGGCACCGGCCCGAGCGGCCAGGGCACCGGCCCGGCCGCCGCTCCGGTGGCGGGCAGCGAGTGCACCCCGTGCAGCGCCCCCGGCACGTACGGCGGCGCCCCGTAGGGACCGGTCGGCGGCGGCCCCGTGTAGGGCTCGTCGTCCGGCGGGGGCCAGCCGGGCGGTACCGCTGCGGTCACCGGGTCATCCGGGCACGGCCGCGCGCGCGGCCGCGAGGCGGGCCAGGGTGCGGTCGCGGCCGAGCAGCTCGATGGACTCGTAGAGCGGCGGCGACACCGTGCGGCCGCTGACCGCGACGCGCACCGGTCCGAACGCCTGACGCGGCTTGCGGCCCAGCCCCTCGACCAGCCTCTCCTTGAGCGCGGCCTCGATGTCCGCCGTGGCCCACGAGGGCAGCTCCCGCAGCGCGGCCGCGGCGGCGTCGAGCACCTCCGCCGCCTCCGTTCCGGCCAGCTGCTTGGCCGCGGCCGCCGGGTCGATCTCGACGTCCTCCACGAACAGGAAGCGCACCAGGTCCACGGCGTCGGCGAGGACGACGACGCGCTCCTGCACCATCGGCGCGACCGCGCGCAGGACCCGGTCCTGCTCGGCGGTCGGCGGGTCGCCGACCAGGCCGGCGCCGGCGAGGAAGGGCAGCACGCGGGCGACGAACTCCTCGACCGGCAGCGCGCGCAGGTGGGTGGCGTTGATCGCCTCGGCCTTCTTGAGGTCGAAGCGGGCCGGATTGGCGCTGACCCGCGTGACGTCGAAGGCCTCGACCATCTCCTGCATCGAGAAGACGTCGCGGTCCTCGGCGATCGACCAGCCCAGCAGCGCCAGGTAGTTGGCGAACCCCTCCGGTAGGAATCCCCGGGCGCGGTGGACGTCGACGTTGGACTGCGGGTCGCGCTTGGAGAGCTTCCTGTTGCCCTCCCCGGTCACGTAGGGCAGGTGGCCGAAGCGCGGCGCGCCGTCCGCGACGCCGATGTCGGTCAGGGCCGCGTAGAGGGCCAGCTGCCGCGGGGTGGAGGGCAGCAGGTCCTCGCCGCGCAGGACGTCGGTGATGCCCATCAGGGCGTCGTCCACCGGGTTGACGAAGGGGTACAGCGGCACACCGTTGGCCCGGACGATGACGAAGTCGGGGACCGAGCCCGCGGCGAAGCGGATCTCCCCGCGGACCAGGTCGGTCCAGGCCAGGTCCTCGTCGGGCATCCGCAGCCGGAGCACCGGCTCCCGACCCTCGGCCCGGAAGGCGGCCTTCTGCTGGTCGGTGAGGAAACGGTCGACGTTGTCGTAGCCGAGCTTGGGGTCCTGCCCGGCGGCCAGCCGGCGGGCCTCGACCTCCTCGTTCGTGGAGAACGACTCGTAGGCGTGCCCGGCCGCCAGCAGCTTCTGCGCCACCTCGCGGTAGACCTCGTGCCGCTCGGACTGTCGGTAGGGGCCGTGCGGACCGCCGACCTCGGGACCCTCGTCCCACTCGAGACCGAGCCAGCGCAGGCTGTCGAGCAGGTGCCGGTAGGACTCCTCGGAGTTGCGGGAGGCGTCGGTGTCCTCGATGCGGACGACGAAGGTGCCGCCGGTGTGGCGGGCGTGCGCCCAGTTGAACAGCGCCGTCCGCAGCAGGCCGACGTGCACCATGCCCGTCGGCGAGGGACAGAAACGGGTGCGGACGCCGCTCACCTGGGACCTCCCGCGGTGGAGGTGACGTCGGCGCCGGCGACCGTGTTGCCCAGCGTGCCCAGCCCCTCGATGGTGCACTCGACCCGCTGACCGGGCCGGATCGGGCCGACGCCGGCCGGGGTGCCGGTGAGCACGACGTCGCCGGGCAGCAGCGTCATCACCTGGGAGATGTGCGAGATCAGGGTGGGGATGCCGAAGAGCAGCTGGCTGGTGCGTCCCTGCTGGCGCAGCTCGCCGTCCACGCTGCAGGTGACCTCGAGGTCGGCGGGGTCCAAGCCCTGAGCCGGCAGGTCGGTCTCGATCCACGGGCCCAGCGGGCAGAAGGAGTCGAAGCCCTTGGCGCGGGTCCACTGGCCGTCGTTCCTCTGCATGTCCCGCTCGGTGACGTCGTTGCCGATCGTGTAGCCGAAGACGCCGGCCAGCGCCTGCTCCGGGGGGACCTGGCGGGCACCGCGGGCGCCGATGACGACGGCCAGCTCCACCTCGTGGTGGACGTTCGTGCTGCCCGGCGGGATGCGGATCGCGTCACCGGGGCCGATGACCGTCGTCGACGGCTTGAGGAACAGCAGCGGCTCCTCGGGGGCCTCCCCGGTGTTCATCTCCTGCACGTGCTCGGCGTAGTTCTTGCCGACGCAGACGACCTTGCTCGGCAGGATCGGCGAGAGCAGCCGGACGTCGGCCTGCGCGAACCGCTGGCCGGTGAAGGAGATGGTCCCGAACGGGTGACCCTCGATCTGGGCGACCTGGCCGTCGCCGTCGAGGACGCCGAAGGACATGCCCGAGGGCGAGGCGAAACGGACGATGCGCACGCTCCGAGGCTACTGACTCCCGGCCCTCGGCCCGCGCCCGCGCCGGTCGGGCCCTACGGTCGCACCATGGCGTGCCGGCTCAGCGAGATCGTCGTCGACAGCAGCGACCCCGAGGCGCTGGCCGCGTGGTGGGCCGAGGTCCTCGGCTACCGGGTGCTCGGCCGTGAGGAGGGAGCGGTCGAGATCGGGCCGGAGGCCGGGTTCGGCGGGGCTGCCCCGACCCTGGTGTTCGCCCCCGTCGCCGAACCCGCGCCGGGCAAGCCGCGGCTGCACCTGGACCTCAACCCGACCGACCGCGACCAGGACGCCGAGCTGGAGCGGCTGCTCGCGCTGGGCGCCACGCCTGCCGACGTGGGACAGACCGGCGGGGAGGGCTGGCACGTGCTCGCCGACCCCGAGGGCAACCCGTTCTGCCTGCTGCGCAGCCGGCTGTGACACCGTCGTCCTACCGGACGGCACCGCGGCCAAGTACCGTCCCCCGACGCCGCTGAGCCGCTGCATCGCGCCTGCCCGGGACCCTTCGGGCCCCACTCGGCGCGATCCCACCGAGCAGGGGAGATCGCCCGTGATCCTGATCGTCGTGAAGTTCCCCGTGCGTCCCGAGCGCGCCGACGAGTGGACGGTGCTGGCCCGCGACTACGCCCGCGCGGTGAACGCGGAGGAGGGCTGCCTCTTCTTCGAGTGGTCGAGGAGCGTCGAGGAGCCCGACACCTGGGTCTGCGTCGAGGGCTTCCGGGACGCCGAGGCCGGTGGCGCGCACACGAGCACGGACTCCTTCACCCGGTTCGTCGAGCAGGCGCCGGACCTGGTGTCGGCGCAGCCGCAGATCGTCTACGTCGACGCCCCCGACGTCAGCGGCTGGGGCCCCATGGGCGAGGTGCGGCCGAGGGGCTGACTCCGGCCTGACAGCGTGCGCAGGGGTGCAGTCGATCCGGGGAGCAGATCTGCGCTCCTGCGCCCACCCGCCGGAGGTCACCGCTGGCGATGCCGGACGGCGTAGGAGAGGGCGTCGACGAGCGCGTGCCAGGATGCCTCGACGATGTTGGCGTGGACGCCGACGGTGGTCCACTCCCCCACTCCGTCGGTGGTGTCGATGAGCACCCGGGTCGTGGCGCCGGTGCCGCCCTTCCAGCCGAGGATGCGGACCTTGTAGTCGGCCAGCGAGACGTCGGCCAGCCGCGGGTACCGGCTCACCAGCGCCTGGCGCAGCGCGTTGTCGAGGGCGTTGACCGGCCCGTTGCCCTCGGCGGTCGAGATGATCCGCTCGCCGTCGACGTGGACCTTCACCGTGGCCTCGCTGACGACGACGCCGTTGCCCCAGTGCTCGACGGAGGTCCGGTAGCTCTCCAGCTCGAACAGCGGCGGCGGGGCGTCGGGCAGCTCGGCACGCAGCAACAGCTCGAAGGACGCGTCGGCGGCCTCGAACGACCAGCCACCGGCCTCGAGCACCTTGACCCGGTCGACGACCCGACCGATGACGTCGGCGTGCCCGTCGAGGTCGACGCCGAGCTCGCGGCCCTTGAGCTCCACCGACGCCCGGCCGGCCATCTCGGTGACCAGGATGCGCATGTCGTTGCCGACCACCGCGGGGTCCAGGTGGTTGTAGAGCTCGGGGCTGACCTTGATCGCGCTGGCGTGCAGGCCGGCCTTGTGCGCGAACGCCGAGGCACCGACGTAGGGCTGGTGGTCGTCGGGGGCGATGTTGGCGAGCTCCGCGATCGCGTGGCTCACCCGCTGCAGTTCGGGCAGGCACTCGGCCGGCACCGCCGGGATGCCCATCTTGGTCACCAGGTTGGCGATCAACGCGAAGGTGTCGGCGTTGCCGGCGCGCTCGCCGTAGCCGTTCGCCGTCCCCTGGACGTGGGTGACGCCGGCCTCGACGGCGGCCAGGGTGTTGGCGACGGCGCAGCCGGTGTCGTCCTGGCAGTGGATGCCCAGCTTGCCGTCGACCCGCGCGCGGACGTCGGCGACGACCCGGCCCACGCCCATCGGCAGCATCCCGCCGTTCGTGTCGCACAGGACGCCGACCTCGGCCCCGGCCGCGAACGCCGTCCGCAGCACCTCGACGCCGTGGTCGGGATCGGCGGCGTACCCGTCGAAGAAGTGCTCGCAGTCGAGGAACACCCGCCGGCCGTGCCGGACGAAGAAGGCCACGGTGTCGCGCACCATGGCGAGGTTCTCCTCGAGCGTCGTCCGCAGCGCCTCGCGCACGTGCCGGACGTCGGACTTCGCGACCAGGCAGACCACCGGCGTGTCGGCGTCCAGCAGGGCCCGCACCTGGGCGTCGTCCTCGACGCGGACGCCGGCCTTGCGGGTGGAGCCGAACGCCACCAGCGCGGCGTTGCGCAGCTTCAGCTCGGTGCGGGCGCGGGCGAAGAACTCGGTGTCCTTGGGCAGGGCGCCCGGCCAACCGCCCTCGATGAAGCCGACGCCGATCTCGTCGAGCAGACGGGCGACGGCCAGCTTGTCGGCGACGGAGTAGCTGACCCCCTCGCGCTGGGCGCCGTCGCGCAACGTCGTGTCGAAGACGTGGAAGTCGGTGCTGGTCGGAGTCGGCACGGTGTCCTCCCGGAGACGGCGAAGTGCCCCAGACACGAGAAAGACCCCCCGGGAACGGGAGGTCTGCGCGCAGTCGGAGAGGTGACTGCGCGCTAGGCGATGAGAATCGAGCCGGTGCGGGACATCGCGTCGAGTAAAGCACGCGCCCGGTGCCGGTGGTGGGCCGCAGGGGCCCCGGCAGGATCGGCCAGCGTGTGCGCCGGCGCCCGGTTCGGACGCTGAGAACCGGGCGTCGGCGCACACGCTCGTCGGAGAGTTCAGCCCCCGGCGAGCGCGGCGAGCCGGTCGCCGACCTCGTGCGTCCGGACCGGCGCCTCCGGGTCGCGGGTGGAGAGGTCGAAGGCGACCGCGGCGTCGACCTTCCTGGCCTGGTCGGCGCGGCCGAGGTGCTCGAGCAGCAGGCCCACCGACAGCACGGTGGCGGTCGGGTCGGCGACGCCCCGACCGGCGATGTCCGGCGCCGAGCCGTGCACCGGCTCGAACATGCTCGGGTTGGTGCCGGAGGCGTCCAGGTTGCCGCTGGCGGCCAGCCCGATGCCGCCGGTCACCGCCGCGGCCAGGTCGGTGACGATGTCGCCGAAGAGGTTGTCGGTGACGATGACGTCGAAGCGGCCCGGGTCGGTCACGAAGAACATCGAGGCCGCGTCGACGTGCTGGTAGGCGACGGTGACCTCGGGAAACTCGGCAGACACCTCCTCGACCGTCCGCGACCACAGCGACCCGGCGTGGGTGAGCACGTTGGTCTTGTGGATCAGCGTGAGGTGCCGGCGCGGCCGGGCCAGGGCGCGCTCGAACGCGTAGCGGACGACCCGTTCGACGCCGAACGCGGTGTTCAGGCTGACCTCGGTGGCGACCTCGTGCGGGGTGTCCTTGCGGAGCACGCCACCGTTGCCGACGTAGGGGCCCTCGGTACCCTCCCGGACGCAGAGCATGTCGATGCCGCCGGGGGCGGCCAGCGGGCTGCGGACGCCGTCGAAGAGCCGGGCCGGGCGCAGGTTGACGTGGTGGTCCAGCTCGAAGCGCAGCCGCAGCAGCAGCCCACGCTCCAGGATGCCGGGCGGGACGCTCGGGTCGCCGATGGCGCCGAGCAGGATCGCGTCGTGCTGGCGCAGCTCGTCGAGCACCGTGTCGGGCAGCAGCTCCCCGGTCCGCTGCCAGCGCAGCGCGCCGAGGTCGTAGGGGGTGCTCTCGACGTCGGGAGCCACCTCACGGAGGACCTTGAGGCCCTCGGCCACCACCTCCGGGCCGATGCCGTCCCCAGGGATCACTGCCAATCGCATGGTCGTCCTCCCTGGGTCAGCGCGCGGTGAGGTCCGCCGAGCGGGCCTCGCGCGCACCGATCCGGCCGGCGATGTCCCCGAGCAGCTCGGCCGGGACCGGGCTGTCGACGGTCACCGCCATGAGCGCCTCGCCGCCGCGGGTGGTGCGGCTGACCTGCGCGCCGGCGATGTTGATGCCGGCCTCCCCCAGCGCCGCACCCACCGTGCCGACGACGCCGGGCCGGTCGGTGTAGACGAAGAAGAGCAGGTAGCCCGAGGCATCCAGGTCCATGTCGAAGCCGTTGACCTCGACCAGCTTGGGTACCTGGTTCTTGCCGAAGAGGGTGCCGGAGACGGTCACCTCCGTGCCGTCGGCCATCGCGCCGCGGACGCTGACGAGGTTGCGGTAGTCGGGACTCTCCACCTCGCTGGTGAGCGCGACCTCGAGGCCGCGCTGGTCGGCGAACAGCGGGGCGTTGACGTAGGTGACCTGTTCCTCGACGACGTCGGAGAAGACGCCCTTGAGCACCGCCAGCTGGAGCACCGAGTCGTCGAACTCGGCGATCTTGCCCCGGACCTCGACGGTGACCGACTGGGCCAGCCCGCCGGCGACGGCGGTGAACACCCGCCCCAGCTTCTCGGCCAGCGGCAGCCCCGGGCGGACGTCTTCGGCGACGACCCCGCCGGCCTGGACGTTCACCGCGTCGGGCACGAACTCGCCCTGCAGCGCCAGGCGCACCGAGTGCGCCACGGCGGTACCGGCCTTGTCCTGCGCCTCGGTGGTGGAGGCCCCCAGGTGCGGGGTGACGACGGTGTTGGGCAGGCCGAACAGCGGGCTGTCGGTGCACGGCTCCTCGGCGTACACGTCGATACCGGCCCCGCCGACCTGCCCCGACTTCAGCGCATCGGCCAGGGCCGCCTCGTCCACCAGCCCGCCGCGGGCGGCGTTGACGATGATGACGCCGCGCTTGGTGGTGGCCAGCTCGGCGGCGCCGACCAGGCCGAGCGTCTCCGGCGTCTTGGGCAGGTGGATGGTGATGAAGTCGGCCTCGCGGAGCAGTTCCTCCAGCGGGACCATGCGGACGCCGAGCTGCGCGGCGCGGCCCGGCTGGATGTAGGGGTCGTAGGCGATCAACGTGACGCCGAAGGCGGCCAGCCGCTGGGCGACCAGCTGCCCGATCCGGCCCAGTCCGACCACGCCGACGACCTTGTCGGTGATCTCGACGCCGGTGAACTTCGAGCGCTTCCAGGTGCCCTCGCGCAACGACGCGTCGGCGGCCGGGATGTGCCGGGCGGCCGCGAGCAGCAGGGCCACCGCGTGCTCGGCCGCACTGACGATGTTGGACGTCGGGGCGTTGACGACCATGACGCCGCGCTCGGTCGCCGCACTCACGTCGACGTTGTCCAGGCCGATGCCGGCCCGGGCGACCACCTTGAGGTTCGGGGCCGCGGCCAGCGCCTCGGCGTCGATCTGGGTGGCGCTGCGGATCATCACGGCGGAGGCGTCGGCCAGCGCCGGGAGCAGCGCGGCGCGGTCGGCGCCGTCCACGTGGCGGATCTCGACGTCGCGCCCGAGCACCTGCAGCACGCTCGGGGCGAGTTCTTCGGCGATCAGGACGACGGGCGCGGTCCCTGACATCGTGACGGTCACGGGAGCACAGCCTAGGGAGGGCGGGTCCCCAGGGCCCGACCAGCCCCTTCTCCGGACGGCGACGCGCCGGTCGGGGCGTGCCGGTCCACCTCCCACGTGAGGGGTGGGGTCGCTTGCCCGGGTAGGGGTAGGCCGACATCCTGGCCGCGAACGGTCGGCGGACGCCGGCGCCGACGGAGGAGACCATGAGCACCCACGACGACGAGCACGGCTCCGGCACCGACCCGCAGCCGGGACGGCCGCCTCAGCAATACGGGCAACAGCCGCAGTACGGGCAGCAGCCGCAGTACGGGGCGACCGGACAGCCGTACGGGGGCCCGCAGTACCAGACCTCCCCCTACGGCCAGGGCCAGCCGCAGGGGGAGGCCGGACACCCGCAGCAGTACGGCCAGCAGCCGGACTACGGCCAGTACGGGCCCACGGGTCGATACGGCCCGCCGCCGGGCTACGGTCAGTACCTGCCCCCGGGCCAGTACGGGCAGTACGGCTACGCCGCGGCTCCCGCCAAGCCCGCGCCGGTCGTGGTGGCCGCGGTGCTCGGCTTCCTCTTCAGTGCGCTCGGCGCGCTGGTGACCCTGGGCCTGCTCCTGGGCGGCGCCCTGCTGGGCCCCCTCCTCGAGGACATGGTCGCCAGCGACCCGGCGTTCGAGGGCGTCGACACCACCGAGGTCACCGACGCCGCACTCCTCTTCGGGATCGGCTTCGGAGTGGTCGCCCTCCTCTGGACGGCGCTCATGGTCTGGGGCTCGGTGCGCGCGCTGACCGGCCGCAGCCGGGTGCCACTGCTGGTGGGTGGCTCGATCGCGGTCGCGGTGACCGCGTTCTTCCTCCTCGCCGCCCTCTCCGGGCTGTCGACGGGTGAGTTCGGCGGTGGCGAGGTGGTTTTCTTCCTGCTGTTCTTCCTCGCCGCGCTGGCCATCGTGGTCCTGCTCTGCCTGCGGCCCGCCAGGCAGTTCTTCGCCACCCACCGCGCGCGGCGCGGTCGCTGAGCCCACGGGACCGCAGCACCATGTCGATGCCCCGTCGTCCCGAGCCCGGCATCCCCACAGCCGGCGGCGGGCGCCCGCCCCACGTCCTCCTCGCGGCGGTCGCAGGCTTCGTCGAGGCCGGGTTCCTCCTCCTGGCGGCCCTGGCCTCCTTCACGTTCAGCGTGGCGGCAGGTCTGTTCGCGGTCTTCGGCGTCCTGTACCTGGCCCTGGCGGTGGCCTGCGCCTGGGGCGGAGTCGCGGCGCTCCAGGGCCGGGGCCGCCGCCTCCTGGTCGCCTCGGGAGCGGTCGCCGGCGCGTTGGGGTTGACCGCCGTCGTCGTCGGCATCGCATCCGGGACCGGTTTCGCCCTCTTCCCGGCGCTCATCCTGCTGCTCGGTGTCACCGCCGTCGTCCTCCTGCTGCAGGCGCCTGCACGGGAGTACTTCACCGCGGCTCGCAGGCCTC
>NZ_SPQN01000195.1 GCF_004571065.1 Geodermatophilus sp. DF01-2 | reverse complement strand
GATCTCCGCCGGCTGCGGGGCGGAGCCGGGGCCGCGGCGCTGGTGGCGGTCACGCTCGCCGTCGCGCCGACCCTGACCGGCGGTGCTCCGGAGCCGCCCGCGGGGCGGCCGGTCGCCGTTCCCGCGGAGGAGCCGCCGGAGGTGCTCACCGGGCCGACCCGCGGCTCGCTCGCCGCCGACGCCGCCTTCGTCAAGGCGGTGCGACGCGTGGAGTGGGGCCCGCTGACCCCGCCGCCGGTCCGGGAGCGCCACGTCGTCCTCGCCACCGACACGCCGCACGGCCGGGTCGTCCTGCTGGCCGGGACGGTCGACGAGGACGTGCGCGGCGTGTGGCTCACCGGCCCGGTCGGTGCGGCGCCGGAGGAGCTCCGCCCCTCCGTGCCGCCGGACCTCGGTCCGTACCGGCCGGCGTCCCTCCTGGTCGGCGGCCCCGGTCCCGCGACCCTCGTCGTCGTGGCCGCCCGCGGCGACGCGGTGGAGGTCTCGCCGCGGCTGCAGGTCGGCCCGCGCGGCACGGTCGGCCGCACCTACGGCGCGGTGCCGGCCGACGACGGCCTCGCGGTCATCCCCGCCGAGACGACGTCGATCGGCACCGGCACCAGCGTGCGCGTGCTCCGCGACGGGCGGCCGGTTCACCGCGCCGGGGTGGCCGCCCCCGCGCTCCCGGCGCGGGCAGATC
>NZ_SPQN01000194.1 GCF_004571065.1 Geodermatophilus sp. DF01-2 | reverse complement strand
CACCGGGCTGCTCGCCGACCCCGCGCGTGCCCGCCGGCTGGCCGCGGCCGGCACCCGCCAGGCGGCGACCTGGCCGGACGAGGCCGCCACCGCCCGGCAGCTGGTCGCCCTCTACCGGGAGCTGCTGGGTTCACCGGGAGGCGGCCCCCGATGACCCCGGTCGTGCGGGCCGTGGCGCTCCTGCTCGCCGTCCTCACCGCGGTGCTGGTCCCCGCTCTCCCCGCGGGCGCCGCGCCGGCCGGGGGGACGGCGGCCGACCGGATCGTCGTGGTGGGGATTCCCGGCCTGGTGTGGGACGACGTCGACCCGGAGGCCACCCCGAACCTGTGGGCGCTGGCCGAGGGGTCCCCGATCGGCGCGGTGTCGGTGCGGGCAGCCCGCTCCACCAGCTGCGTGCTCGACGGGTGGGCGACCCTCGGCGCCGGCAACCGCGCCCGCTTCCCGGCCCCGGACGAGTCGATCCCCCCGGTGCCGCTGCCCACCGTCCCGCTGCCCGGTGAGGTGCCCGCGAATCCGGACGTGCGCGCGCCGGACGACGCCGCGCCGCAGGAGCCCACCCCACCGCTGCCACCGGCCAGCCCGTCGCTGTCGCACTGCGGCCTGCAGGAGCGGCTGGCCCAGGCCGGGCTCGCCGATCCGCAGGCGGCCGTGGCCGCCGTCGCCGCCGACCCGGCGTCGG
>NZ_SPQN01000193.1 GCF_004571065.1 Geodermatophilus sp. DF01-2 | reverse complement strand
GGCTGGGTGGGGTATCCGGGCGGGAAGATGTACTACACCCAGAACCTGCAGACCAACCAGATCGTCTCCCAGGCGATCGAGACGTCGCTGCACTCGGGCACGCACCTGGACGGTCCGCTGCACGGTACCGACGGCGGGTTGGACATGGCCTCGCTGCCGCTGACCAAGCTGATCCACGAGGGCGCCGTCGTCGACGTCTCCGGTCAGGTCGGCGACTGGGACATCATCAAGCCCGAGCACATCACCTCGCAGGTGGAGGTGAAGAAGGGCGACATCCTGATCATCCACACCGGCTTCCACAAGTACTACCAGGGGCAGCCGCAGCAGGATCTGGTCCGCTACTTCACGATGCACCCCGGCGGCGGGGTGGAGCTGGCCGAGTGGATGGCGGACATGGAGATCCGCTGGTGGGGGATCGACGCCGGCTCCGGTGACCACCCGATGAACACCACGATCCGCACCATGCGCCCGGACCTGCTCAAGAAGTTCGAGGACCACGTGGGCATGCCGTACCTGAAGTTCTTCGGCGGGGAGTACGAGTACACCCACCACCTGTCCGGGCGGAAGATCACCAGCGACATCTTCCCGATGCACCACCTGGCCTTCCAGGACGGCTGCATCCACGCGGAGAACGTCGGCGGCGACATCGACCAGGTGCTCAACCAGCGCTGCGTGATCGGCGCGTT
>NZ_SPQN01000025.1 GCF_004571065.1 Geodermatophilus sp. DF01-2 | reverse complement strand
TGGCCGCCGGGCTCGGGCCGGACCGGGTGGGCGGTGCGGGTGTGCGGACAGCACCCGGCGTGGCGGGCTGGGAGGCCACCGACCTGCTGACCGTGGCCGGTGCGCTGGCCGCCGCCGCCGCGGCCCGCGAGGAGACCCGCGGCTGCCACTGGCGCGAGGACCACCCCGACACCGAGGAGGACTGGCGGGTGCACCTGGACGTGCGGCTCGGCGAGGACGGCTCCCTGCAGGTGACCCGCCGCCCGGTGGGGACGCCGGTGGTGCGGCCGTGGTGAGCACCCCCCGGGACCTGGCCGACCCGCGCGACCTCGCCGGCACCGGCCTGGCCGAGGCCTGGGTCACCGAGCTGGTCGAGCGCACCCTGGCCGAGGACCTCAGCGGCGGCGCGCCGCTGCCCGGCGCCCCCGACCTAGCCGTCGCCCACGACGTCACCAGCGCCGCCACCGTGCCGGCCGGGCAGCTCGGCACCGCGGACCTCGTGGCCCGCGCCGACGGCGTGGTCGCCGGCCTGCCGGTCGCCGCCCGCGTCTTCACCCGGCTGACCCCCGGCGCCACCCTCACCGCCGGTGCCGCGGACGGCGACCGGGTGACCCGCGGCGACGTGCTGCTGACCGTCCGCGGGCCGGTGCGGGCGCTGCTGGCCGCCGAGCGCAGCGCGCTCAACATCGCCAGCCGGGCCAGCGGCATCGCCACGCTCACCCGCCGGTGGGTCGACGCGGTCGAGGGCACCGGCGCCGTCGTCCTCGACACCCGCAAGACCACGCCGGGGCTGCGGCCGCTGGAGAAGTACGCCGTCCGCTGCGGCGGCGGGTCGAACAAGCGCATGGGCCTCTACGACGTCGCTATGGTCAAGGACAACCACGTCGCCGCCGCCGGCTCGGTGGCCGCCGCCGTCGCCGCGGTGCGCGAGCGCGCGCCCAGGGTGACGGTGCAGGTGGAGGTCGACGAGCCCGCGCAGGCGGTCGAGGCGGTCGAGGCCGGTGCGGACTTCCTGCTCTGCGACAACATGCCGCCGGAGACCCTGCGGGAGGTCGTGGCCCTGGTCGGCGGCCGGGCCGAGCTGGAGGCCACCGGCGGACTGACCCTCGAGATGGCCCGCGCCGTCGCCGAGACCGGCGTCGACTATCTCTCGGTCGGGGGGCTCACCCACTCGGCGCCGATCCTCGACCTGGCGCTCGACCTGCGGGCGAGCTGACCGTGCTGCTCACCGTCGACGTCGGAAACAGCCAGACCGTCCTGGCCACCTTCGACGGCGGGCGGCGGGTGGGCGGCTGGCGGGTGACGACCGCACCGCGGGCCACCGCCGACGAGCTGCGGATGCTCTGGCGCGGGCTGCTGCGCGACACCGAGGTCACCGGGGTCTCGGCCTGCTCGACGGTGCCCGCGCTCCTGCCGGCGCTGCGCGCGCTGCTGGACTCCCTCGAGGTGCCGGTCGTCCTCATCGGGCCCGGCGTGCGGACCGGCGTCCCGCTGCACGTGGACAATCCGCGCGAGGTCGGCGCCGACCGGGTGGTCACCGCGCTGGCCGCACACGAGTTCTTCGGCCGCCGCCCCGGCGGCCGCGGGCGCCCCGTCGTCGTGGTCGACTTCGGCACGTCGACCAACGTCGACGCGGTCGGTCCCGGCGGGCAGTTCCTCGGCGGCGCCCTCGCGCCCGGCGTGGAGGTCGGCCTCGAGGCGCTGGCCACCCGTGCGGCGCAGCTGCGCTCGGTGGAGCTGACGGTGCCGCCGCAGGCGATCGGCAAGAACACCGTCGCGGCGCTGCAGTCGGGCCTGGTGCTCGGCTTCGCCGGCCTGGTCGACGGGCTGGTGTCCCGGATCGCCGCGGAGCTGGTCGCGCAGTTCGGCACCGCGCCGGTCGTCGTCGCCACCGGCGGGCTGGCGCCCCTGGTCGCCGACAGCTGCCGGTCGATCGGGGAGCGGGAACCGGACCTGACCGTGCACGGGCTGCGGCTGGCCTTCGAGCGCCACCAGGCCGGTGATCGTTCTGCCACCGGACGGCGCAGCGGCTCCCCGTAGGCTCGACGCCCGTGAGTGAGCTCCCCCCAGGCCCGCCGGACGACGAACTGCCCGAACAGCTCCGGGTGCGCCGGGCGAAGCTGGACCGGATGCGCGAGAGCGGCATCGACCCCTACCCGGTGGCCGTCCCCCGCACGACCACCCTCGCCGCCGTCCGCGCCGAGCACCCCGACCTGGAGCCGGACACGATGACCGCCGAGCGGGTCGGCGTCACCGGGCGGGTCATCTTCGTCCGCAACACCGGCAAGCTGTGCTTCGCCACGCTGCGCGAGGGCGACGCCGAGCTGCAGGTCATGCTCTCCCTCGACCGGGTCGGCGAGGAATCGCTCGCCGCGTGGAAGGCCGACGTGGACCTCGGCGACCACGTGTTCGTCGAGGGCGAGGTCGGGACGTCGCGGCGCGGGGAGCTCTCGGTGTTCGCCGACTCCTGGCAGCTGACCGCCAAGGCGCTGCGGCCGCTGCCGGTGGCGCACAAGCCGATGAGCGAGGAACTGCGGGTCCGCCGTCGCTACGTGGACCTCATCGTCCGCGACGACGCGCGCCGCACCGTCCGGCAACGCGCCACGGTGATGTCGACCCTGCGGCAGGGACTGGCCGCGCGCGGTTATCTCGAAGTGGAGACGCCGATGCTGCAGACGGTGCACGGCGGCGCCGCCGCGCGGCCGTTCCGCACGCACATGAACGCATTCGACCTCGACCTGTACCTGCGCATCGCACCGGAGCTGTTCCTCAAGCGGTGCATCGTCGGCGGGCTGGAACGGGTCTTCGAGATCAACCGGAACTTCCGGAACGAGGGTGCCGACAGCACGCACTCGCCGGAGTTCGCGATGCTCGAGGCGTACCAGGCCTACGCCGACTACCAGGTGATGGCCACGCTGACCCGTGAATTGACGCAGGAGTGCTGTGCTGCGCTGTTCGGCGACCACGTGGCGCGGCACAACGACGGCACCGAGATCGACCTGTCGGGAGAGTGGCGGCAGGTGCCGCTCCACGCGCTGGTCTCCGACGCCGTCGGCGAGGAGGTCACCCCCGAGACGCCGCCGGAGACGCTGCGCGCGCTCGCCGAGCGGCACGACGTCGGGGTCGACCCGGCGTGGGTGCCGGGCAAGGTCGTCGAGGAGCTGTTCGAGGCGCTGGTCCAGGACACGCTGCAGGAACCGACCTTCGTCATGGACTACCCGGTGGACACCTCGCCGCTGACCCGCGCGCACCGGTCCCGGCCGGGTCTGGCGGAGAAGTGGGACCTCTACATCGCCGGCGTGGAGCGGGCCACGGCCTACTCCGAGTTGGTCGACCCGGTGGCGCAACGCGAGCGCCTGGTCGCCCAGGCCGTGCTCGCCGCCAAGGGGGACCCCGAGGCGATGGCCTTCGACGAGGACTTCCTCGAGGCCCTCGAGTACGGCATGCCGCCGACCGGCGGCATGGGGATGGGCATGGACCGGCTGATGATGACGCTCACCGGATTGGGCATCCGGGAGACCATCCTCTTCCCGTTGGTTCGCCCGCTTTCCGGCTCCTGAACTCGCGAGGCCCGCTTCTCACTCCTTTGTGGGTCCCGTTCCTCATGTCGGCAGGAATGGTCTATGGTTCTTCTCGACAGACTAACGGCTTCCTCCGGGTGAGGAGAACCTCGTCCGGCGGAGCAGTGGAAGTGGAGATGGTGAATGGCGCGCAAGGTCCAGGTGATCCTCAGTGACGACCTCGACGAGAATGTGCCCGCGGACGAGACGGTGACCTTCTCGCTCGACGGCACGAACTACGAGATCGACCTGTCGGAGCAGAACGCCGAGGAGATGCGCGACGCCTTCTCCCGGTACGTGCAGGCCGCCCGCAAGGTCGGCCGGGGCAGCGGGCGTGCTTCCGGCGGCGGCCGGTCGCGGGCCACCGGCGGCCGCATGGATCGCGAGCAGGCCGGCGCCATCCGCGACTGGGCCCGCAAGAACGGCCACGCGGTCAGCGACCGTGGGCGCATCCCGGCCAGTGTCGTCGAGGCCTACGAGGCCGCGCACTGAAGAAGGGCCCCGTCCTTCCCACCCTTCGTTGAAGGACCCCCTGTCCCCACCGTTCCAAGGACCCCGTCCTCCCCGAGACGGGGCCGGCGGCGGGGCCCTGCAGGGGCCGGGGCCCGGGACGGGGCCACCGCACAGCTGACCAGCGGCCCGGCACCCTCCGAGGGGGTGCCGGGCCGCCGTCGTCCGGTGAGGTCCTCCGGTGTCACCGGGCGAGCGACCAGGGTCGTCGGACCCCGCGCGGGACCCCGTGGAGACACGCCTGCGCGCGCCGAGCACCACCGCCGGCCTCGACCGGCGCCGGGCGCGGTCCGGATGCGGGGACACCTCGACCTGTTCGCCGCGGACCTGCTGTGCGGCAGCGTCGTCGCACTGCAGCGACGGGGGCACCGGCAGGTCACCGTCCGCCTCGAACCCCTGGCCATCGCCGACGGCGCCGCACGGGACCTGCTCGTGTGCCTGACCGGCCGGCTGGCGGCCGAAGGGATGCGGCTGGTGGTCGAGTGAGCACCCTGGACGGCCCCCGGCCCCTCCTGACCGGTTCCGCTGGACCGTGGGCGTGGACGCCGTGGCGCCCCGCTCGCCCTGGGGCGGGACGGCGCCCAGCCGGCTGCACGCGGTCGACGACGCCGGGCTGGTCGCCGGCCGGGCACTGTGCCTCGCACCGGTCACCCTCCTCGACCCGCCCTGGGGAGGTGGTCGGACGGCGGCAACGAGGAGCCGCTCTGCTGGGTCTGCCTCGCGCTGACCTGCCGGGCGGACGACGGGGCCGGACTGGACGGCGTACCCCGACGCCGTCCGTGCTGGATCCGGACATTCCTCGACGCGCCGTCCGCGCTGGAGCTCTACGTGACCCGCCGCGCCGTCCGCTGTGGGCGTATTGGACCTGGAACACCGGCCCGCCCCCATCGGTTGGACCGTACAGCTCCCTCCTTCCGCACCGGCCGCGTGCCGACGGAGGGTCGGAGTCCGCGACTACAGTGGAAAAACCGGTGCCCCGCGCGCCGACGGACGTCGGGTGCTCCTCCCCACCACGGGGAGGGCAGCGCCGGACCAGCCGGTCAGAGGAGAAGCAGCAGATGTTCGAACGGTTCACCGACCGAGCCCGCCGCGTGGTCGTCCTGGCCCAGGAAGAGGCCCGGATGCTCAACCACAACTACATCGGCACCGAGCACATCCTCCTGGGGCTGATCCACGAGGGTGAGGGTGTCGCCGCCAAGGCTCTCGAGTCCCTGGGCATCTCGCTGGAGGGTGTCCGCCAGCAGGTGGAGGAGATCATCGGCCAGGGCCAGCAGGCCCCGTCGGGCCACATCCCCTTCACCCCGCGGGCCAAGAAGGTGCTCGAGCTGTCCCTGCGCGAGGCGCTGCAGCTCGGCCACAACTACATCGGCACCGAGCACATCCTGCTCGGCCTGATCCGCGAGGGCGAAGGCGTCGCCGCCCAGGTCCTCGTGAAGCTGGGCGCCGACCTCAACCGCGTCCGCCAGCAGGTCATCCAGCTGCTCTCGGGTTACCAGGGCAAGGAGCCGGCCGCGGCCGGCGGCCCGGCCGAGGGCACGCCGTCGACCTCGCTGGTGCTCGACCAGTTCGGCCGCAACCTGACCCAGGCCGCGCGCGACTCCAAGCTCGACCCGGTCATCGGGCGGGCCAAGGAGATCGAGCGGGTCATGCAGGTGCTGTCCCGCCGGACGAAGAACAACCCGGTCCTCATCGGCGAGCCGGGCGTCGGCAAGACCGCCGTCGTCGAGGGCCTGGCCCAGGCGATCGTCAAGGGCGAGGTCCCCGAGACGCTGAAGGACAAGCAGCTCTACACGCTGGACCTCGGCGCGCTCGTCGCCGGTTCCCGCTACCGCGGTGACTTCGAGGAGCGGCTGAAGAAGGTCCTCAAGGAGATCCGCACCCGCGGCGACATCATCCTGTTCATCGACGAGATCCACACGCTCGTCGGGGCCGGTGCCGCCGAGGGCGCGATCGACGCCGCGAGCATCCTCAAGCCGATGCTGGCCCGCGGTGAGCTGCAGACCATCGGCGCCACCACGCTGGACGAGTACCGCAAGCACCTGGAGAAGGACGCCGCGCTCGAGCGGCGCTTCCAGCCGATCCAGGTCGGTGAGCCGACCCTCGGCCACACGATCGAGATCCTCAAGGGGCTGCGCGACCGGTACGAGGCGCACCACCGGATCAGCATCACCGACGGCGCCCTCGTCGCCGCTGCGACGCTGGCCGACCGGTACATCTCCGACCGCTTCCTGCCGGACAAGGCGATCGACCTGATCGACGAGGCCGGTGCCCGGATGCGGATCAAGCGGATGACCGCGCCGCCGGACCTGCGCGAGTTCGACGACCGGATCGCGGCCATCCGCCGCGAGAAGGAGTCGGCGATCGACGCGCAGGACTTCGAGAAGGCCGCGTCGCTGCGCGACAAGGAGAAGACCCTCCTCTCCGAGAAGGCCGAGCGCGAGAAGCAGTGGAAGGCCGGCGACATGGACGTCGTCGCCGAGGTCGACGACGAGCAGATCGCCGAGGTGCTGGCCAACTGGACCGGCATCCCCGTCTTCAAGCTCACGGAGGAGGAGACCACCCGCCTCCTGCGCATGGAGGACGAGCTGCACAAGCGGATCATCGGCCAGGAAGAGGCCATCAAGAGCGTCAGCCAGGCGATCCGGCGCACGCGGGCGGGCCTCAAGGACCCGCGCCGTCCTGGTGGCTCGTTCATCTTCGCCGGCCCCTCGGGTGTCGGTAAGACCGAGCTGGCCAAGGCGCTGGCCCAGTTCCTGTTCGGTGAGGACGACGCGCTCATCCAGATCGACATGGGTGAGTTCCACGACCGCTTCACCGTGTCGCGGCTGGTCGGTGCCCCTCCCGGTTACGTCGGCTACGACGAGGGCGGCCAGCTGACCGAGAAGGTGCGGCGCAAGCCGTTCTCGGTGGTCCTCTTCGACGAGATCGAGAAGGCCCACCAGGACGTGTTCAACACACTCCTGCAGGTGCTGGAGGACGGCCGGCTCACCGACGGTCAGGGCCGGATCGTGGACTTCAAGAACACGATCCTGATCCTCACGACCAACCTCGGGACGCGGGACATCTCCAAGGCCGTGGGCCTGGGCTTCCAGGTCGGCAACGACACCCAGTCGAACTACGAGCGGATGAAGCTCAAGGTCAACGAGGAGCTCAAGCAGCACTTCCGGCCGGAGTTCCTCAACCGCATCGACGACATCGTCGTGTTCCACCAGCTCACGGAGGACGAGATCATCCAGATCGTCGACCTCATGGTCGCTCGAGTGGAGACCCAGCTGGCCAACAAGGACATGTCCCTGGAGATCACGCAGGACGCCAAGAAGCTGCTGGCGGCCCGCGGGTTCGACCCGGTGCTGGGTGCCCGGCCGCTGCGCCGGACCATCCAGCGCGAGATCGAGGACGCCCTGAGCGAGAAGATCCTCTACGGCGAGCTGACCGCCGGTCAGATCATCGTGGTGGACGTCGAGGGCGAGGGCGCCGAGCAGAAGTTCGTCTTTCGCGGCGAGGCCAAGCCGATCGACCTCCCCGACACCCCACCGGTCGCGCTCTCCGGCCGCGACGGGGAGCCGCCGGCGCAGGCGGAGTAAGCAAGGACCTCGCCCTCCCCACCTCCCGTTGAAGGACCCCCTTCTCCCCACCCCTCGCACATTCGGGGCGGACCCCTGGAGGGGGCCGGGACGAGGCCACCCGAAGGACCCCTCCGCTCACCCGAGCGGAGGGGTCCTTCGGCGTCTGCGCGGTGGTCGTGCCGCCGTGGCTCGATCACCACCTGGTCGCTGCGCCCCTCACCCGGTGTTGATCATGGGCCTCTTGCGCCCGACACGCGCCGACACGCCGCGGCAGCCTGCAACGTCCCCATGATCAACACCGGAGGGTGCGGAGAGGTGGGCGGGGTGCTCAGACCGGAAGGATGAAGCGGCCATCGTCGGTCTGCTCGACCAGGCCGTCGGTGAGCAGCGAGTCCAGGCACCGGTCGCGCTGGACGGCGTCGTCCCACACGTCGTCCAGCAGCGGGGCCGCCACGGGCCCCTCGGCCGTCCGCAGGACGTCCAGGAGCCGGCCACGCACCTGACGGTCGGTTCCGGCGAACCCCTGCACCCGGCGGGGCGGGCCGTCGGAAGCCGGGTAGCCGGCCAGCCGCCATGCGCAGCGCTGCCGCACCGGGCAGGCCGCGCACCGCGGCGTCCGGGCCACGCAGACCAGCGCGCCCAGTTCCATGACCGCCACGGAGAAGCGGACGGCCCGCTCCGGATCGGCCGGGGCGAGCGCCGCGACGTCGGTGAGGTCGGTGGCCCGTGCCGGTGCCGCCTCCGCCCGGCCGTGCACCAACCGGGCCACCACCCGCCGCACGTTGGTGTCGACGACCGGCTGCGGCTGCCCGTGCCCGAAGCAGGCGACGGCGCGGGCGGTGTAGGTGCCGATGCCCGGCAATGCCTCCAGCGCCGCCACGTCGGCCGGGACGACCCCACCGTGCCGCTCGGTGAGGGCCACGGCGGTCTCGCGGAGCCGCAGCGCCCGCCGCGGGTAGCCCAGCTTGCCCCAGGCGCGGATCACCTCGGCCGGGGAGGTCGCCGCCAGGGCCGCCGGGGTGGGCCAGCGGCCCATCCAGTCCCGCCACACCGGCTCGACCCGGGCCACCGGCGTCTGCTGCAGCATGACCTCGCTGACCAGCACCGCCCAGGGGTCCACGTCCGCGCGGCGCCACGGCAGGTCCCGGGCGGCGGTCGCGAACCAGTCGACGAGGACCTCGCCGACCTCGCTCGACGACGGCGGGAGGGTGCGGGCCGGGCTGTCCACGGGGACCCAGTGTGCCGCCCGCACGGTCGGCGTGCCGCCGCAGGTCAGCGGTCCGCGGCGCACTACGGTTCTCGGCGTGCTGCACCCGGTCGGCCCCCTGCCCGCGGCCGTCTACTGGCGGCGGCGGCTGCTGGTCCTCGCGCTGCTGCTCGCCGTCCTGGGCGGCGGGGGCTGGCTGGCGCTCGCCGCGGTGACCGGCGGGGCCGAGGGGACGACGGCGACCGCAGCGACGACCGGGCCGACCGACGCGCCCGCCGAGCCGCCGGCGCTGGAGCAGGTGGTGCCCTCGCTGGCCAGTGTGCGGACGCCGACCCCGGCACCCGAGCCGGCCCCGCGACCGGCCCCGGAACCCGCGGGGCCCGCGCCGGGCGGACCGTGCACGGACGACATGGTCGGCCTGGAGGTCCGCGCCCCCGGCAGCGCGCCGGTCGGCGGCAAGCCCACGTTCGAGCTGGTGGTCACCAACGTCTCGCAGGTGCCGTGCGTTCGGGTGCTCGACAAGGGCCTGCAGGAGATCGTGATGCTGGACCCGGCCGGCAACCGGGTGTGGGGCAGCAACGACTGCTTCCCGGAGGACAGCAGCGACATTCGCACCCTCGCGCCGGGGGAGTCGGTGGCCTTCCCGCTGGTCTGGAGCGGCCTGGTCAGCGAGCCCACCTGCACCGCTCCCCGGACGAAGCCGGCGCCGGGGCAGTACGCGCTGCGCGGCCGGCTGGACACCAAGACCAGCCCGGATGCGCCGTTCACCATCGGCTGAGAGAGGACCCGTCCTCCGAAGGCCCCGTGAAGGACGCCCTTCTTCCCACCCCCCCGCACGCTCGGGGCGGGACCCGGAAGGGGGGCGAGGACGGGGCCCTCTTTCAGCTGTAGCGGTCGAGGATCGAGGTCTCGGCCAGCCGGGAGAGCCCCTCCCGGATACCGCGGGCCCGGGCCTCGCCCACGCCGTCGACGGCGAGCAGGTCCTCGATGGTGGCGGCGAGCAGCTTCTGCAGGCCGCCGAAGTGGTCGACGAGGCGGTCGATGATGCCGGCCGGCAGCCGCGGGACGCGGGCCAGCAGGCGGTAGCCGCGGGGGCTGACCGGGGAGTCCAGCGCGTCGGCGGACGTCGGCAACCCGTAGCAGCGGGCCACCGCGGAGAGGTCGAGCAGTTCGGTGGCCGACAGCGCGCGCAGGTCGGCCAGCACGTCCTCGATGCTCCTCGGTCGGCGTAGACCGGAGGGCAGGTAGTCGCGGACCAGCAGGGCGCGGTCCTCCTCCACGCCGGCGAGCATCTCGTCGAGCTGCAGCGCCAGCAGCCGCCCGTCGGTGCCCAGCTCGACGACGAAGCCCTCGATCTCGTCGGCGATCCGCCGGACCATCTCCAGCCGCTGGCTCACGCTCATCGCGTCGCGGACGGTGACGAGGTCTTCGATCTCCAGCGCCGACAGCGTGCTGGCCACCTCGTCGAGCCGCAGCTTGTACCGCTCCAGCGCGGCCAGCGCCTGGTTGGCCCGCGCCAGGATCGTCGTCGGGTGCTCGAGCGTGTACCGCCGCCCGGCGA
The DNA here is from genome assembly GCF_004571065.1 of Geodermatophilus sp. DF01-2. Classification (GTDB taxonomy): domain Bacteria; phylum Actinomycetota; class Actinomycetes; order Mycobacteriales; family Geodermatophilaceae; genus Geodermatophilus. Next base: position 32,862 of record NZ_SPQN01000025.1, on the reverse strand, counting down.
CGTAGACGCTGATGATGTGCATGGACTGGCTCACCGAGATCACGGGGAAGCCGGTCTGGATGGCGACCCGCTCCGCGGTGCGGTGCCGGGTGCCCGACTCCTCGGTGGGAACGGTCGGGTCGGGCATGAGGTGGACGCCGGCCCGCACGATCCGGGCGCCGTCGTAGGAGACGATCACCGCGCCGTCCATCTTGGCCAGCTCGCGCAGCCGGGTCGCCGAGAGCGCGACGTCGAGGGCGAAGCCGCCGGTGCAGATGGACTCGACCACGCGGTCGTAGCCCAGCACGATCAGCGCCCCCGTCCGCCCCGCCAGGATGCGCTCCAGGCCGTCACGCAACGCCGTGCCCGGTGCGATGCGGCCGAGCAGTTCGCGGAGCGCGACCTCGGAGTCCACAGCGGGGGGCACGAGCGCTCCTGACGTTCGACGTGGTGGCGGCCGATTCTACGTGGGCACCACGGTACTGGCGGTCGCCCGTGAGCCACCTCACGCCGCCGGTACCCGCAGGCGCGGTGGCGTCAGAAGAGCCGGGCGAAGGCGGCGCCGAGGTCGGGCACCTCGACCAGCCGCATGCCGCGCGGCGCGCTGCCGGCGTCCTCCGGGACCAGCGCGACCTTGTACCCCTGCCGGGCTGCCTCGGCCAACCGCCGGCCCGTGCCGCCGACGCGCCGGATCTCGCCGGACAGCCCGACCTCGCCGACCGCGACCAGGCCACGGGGGAGCGGGACGTCCTTGGCCGCGGAGGCGATCGCCAGCGCCAGGGCGAGGTCGGCCGCGGGCTCGGCGATGCGCACCCCGCCGACGGAGGCGGCGAAGACGTCGGCGTCGGCGAGCCTGACCCGGCCGCGCCGCTCGACCACCGCGTTCACCATGGCCACGCGCTGGGAGTCCAGGCCGCTGACCGCGCGGCGGGGTGAGCCGCCCCCGCCGCTGCCCGCGACGAGTGCCTGCACCTCGGCCAGCAGCGGCCGGCTGCCCTCCAGGGTGACCGTGACGCAACTGCCGGGGACCGGTGCGCTGCGCCGGGAGACGAACAGGTGCGAAGGGTCGGGGACGCCGACGACGCCGGTGTCCCCGATCTCGAAACAGCCGATCTCGTCGGCCGGGCCGAAGCGGTTCTTCATCGCCCGGATGAGACGCAGGGTGGAGTGGCGCTCGCCGTCGAAGGAGACCACGACGTCGACGAGGTGCTCGAGCGTGCGCGGCCCGGCGATGGCGCCGTCCTTGGTGACGTGGCCGACCAGGATGGTGGTCATCCCGCGGCTCTTCGCGACGGCGGTGAGCGCACTGGCCACCGCCCGCACCTGGGTGGAGCCGCCGTCGGTGCCCTCGACGGCGGGGGAGCGCACCGTCTGGACGCTGTCGAGCACCAGCAGGGAGGGCGCGACGTCCTCCACGTGCGCGAGGACGGCCGACAGCTCGGTCTCCGCGGCGAGGTAGAGCCGGTCGTGCAGGGCGCCGATGCGCTCGGCCCGCAGCCGCACCTGGGCCGCGGACTCCTCCCCGGAGACGACGAGGGCCGGGCCGTTCATCGCGGCCACGCGGTGCGCGACCTCGAGCAGCAGCGTGGATTTGCCGACGCCGGGCTCGCCGGCTACCAGCAGCACGGCGCCGGGTACCAGCCCGCCGCCGAGGACCCGGTCGAACTCCTCGATGCCGGTCGGCACGGCGCGCGCGGCGGCGAGCTCGACCTGGGCGATGGGCACCGCCGGGGCGGTCACCGGGCCGGCGGCCACGGCGCGCAGCGGGGAGGCGGCGGTGCCGACCTCCTGCAGGGTGCCCCAGGCCTGGCACTCGGGACAGCGGCCGACCCACTTGGCGGAGCCGTAGCCGCACTCGGTGCAGCGGTGGGCGGGACGGGCGGACCTCACTCCGGCAGGTGGCACGCGGCGACGCTAACCGCGGCCACCGACGGTTCCGGGGAGGAGGCCACCCTCCAGGTCCCGCCGGGCCCGCCCCGACCCTGCGAAGAGTGGGAGGACGGGGTCCTCCGACGAGACGTTGGAGGCAGGGTGGTCCTTCGTCAGTTCGGCTCGCCGGGGCCGCCGCCGGCCTCGCTCTCGTCCTCGAGGGCGAGGTCCTCGGCCGACTCCTCGCCGCCCTCCTCTTCCTCGTGGAAGTCGAAGACGTCCTCGCGGGGCAGGACCCGATCCGGGGCCGACACCAGCGCCGGGACGGTGACCTCGCCGGCCTCCGCGAAGGTCAGCGTGACCTCGATGCTCTCGCCGGTGGTCAGCTCCTCCGAGAGGTCGGCGAGCTCGACGGTGGGGCCGTCGGAGCCACCGAGGAACACGCTGGACCGCGGCGGGATGGGAATGTCGACCTGGGTGCCGGCGGTCGGCGTGGGCGACGGGCTCGGCGTCGTCGTCTCGGGGGTGGCCCCGGGTGTGGTCGGGGTGGCCGGCGGTGAGTCGGGGACGGTGGGGGAGGGTGCGGCCTGGCCGGAGACGACGACCCCGTCGAAGGCCTCGCCCTCGATGCCCACCAGCGTGTCGGGCTCGGTGCCGGCGTTGACGATCACCAGCTGGAGCTCGGCGTCCTCGCCGGTCTCGTAGAGGCCGTCGTCGGGGTAGGCGAGCTGGATCTGCCGCAGCGTGATGTCCCCGACCTCGGTCTCGGCACCGAGCTCGTCCCCCTCCTGGGTGGCCGTCTGGGAGACCTGGCCGGCGCTGCACGCGGTCAACGCGACCGGGTTGAGGAGCAGGACACCCATCGTGGCGGCGCGCAGTGCGCGGTTCACAGCCGTCGACCTCCAGGGACGTGCCGGCCACCGCAGGTCGATGGCCCGAGTCGCACCGAGCCTAACGCCGGGCCCAGGATGGCCGCCGGGAGGTGAGGCCGTGCCGCAGGACCCGGCGGGAGGGCGCGGGATTCCCGGCACGCCGCGACCGGCTGACGGCGACCCGGCGCTGACCGCGTTCCCGGCCCGCGCACCCGGCACCCGACGGTGGTGCTTCGCCGACCAGCTCGGGCCGCACTTCCTCGACCGCCCCGACCAGCCGGTGCTGCTCGTCGAGTCGCGGGCGGTGTTCGCGCGCCGCCGGTTCCACCGCCAGAAGGCCCACCTGGTGCTCTCCGCGCTGCGCCACCGGGCGGCCGAGCTGGGCGAACGGGCAGAGTTCCACCAGGTGCACACCTACGCCGAGGCGCTGGACCGGGTGCGCGAGCCGCTGTCGGTGTGCGCGCCCACCACGTGGAGCAGCCGCGACCACGTCCTCCGCCGCACCGGCCTGCAGGTGCTCGCCGCGCGCGGCTTCGTCAGCACGCAGGCCGACTTCGCGGCCTGGGCAGCCGGTCGGGGCCGGCGGCGGCTGCTGATGGAGGACTTCTACCGGGACGCCCGCCGCCGGCACGACGTCCTCATGGACGGCGCCGAGCCGGTGGGCGGGCGCTGGAACCTCGACCAGGAGAACCGGGAACCGCCGCCGTCCGACGGCCGTTCCCCGGCGCCGGAGCCGGAGTGGCCGGAGGAGGACGAGATCGACGCGCAGGTGCGTGCCGACCTCGACCGCTGGGCGGCCGACGGCGACGTCGCCTTCGTGGGGGACGACGGCCCGCGACTGTTCCCGGTGACCCGCCAGGAGGCGCTGCGCCGGTTGCGCGACTTCCTCGACGACCGGCTGGGCGTCTTCGGCCCGCACGAGGACGCGATGCTCTCCGGCGAGCGGTGGATGGCGCACTCGCTGCTCTCCCCGGCGTTCAACCTCGGCCTGCTCGACCCGCTGGAGGTGGTGCGCGCCGCCGAGCAGCGCTACCGGGACTCGGTGGCCGACGGCGACCCGCTGCCGCTGAACAGCGTCGAGGGCTTCGTCCGCCAGGTGATGGGCTGGCGGGACTACATCTGGCACACCTACTGGCACCTCGGCCGGGACTTCCGGCACGCCAACGCGCTGGACGCGCACCAGCCGGTGCCGGGGTGGCTGGCCGACCTCGACGACCGCGCCGTCGAGGCGGCGTGCCTGTCCGACGTCCTCGCCGACCTGCGCCGGGACGGCTGGGTGCACCACATCCCCCGGCTGATGGTGCTCGGCAACTACGCCCTGCAGCGCGGCATCGACCCGTTGGCGATGGCCGACTGGTTCCACCGCAGCTTCGTCGACGGCTACGACTGGGTGATGGTCGCCAACGTCGTCGGCATGAGCCAGCACGCCGACGGGGGTCTGCTCGCCACCAAGCCGTACGCGGCCGGCGGCGCCTACATCCACCGGATGAGCGACTACTGCGGGGGCTGCCGGTACGACCCGCGGCGCCGGCTGGGGGACGACGCGTGCCCGTTCACCGCCGGCTACTGGGCCTTCCTCGAGCGCAACCGCGAGCGGCTGGCACCCAACCAGCGGATGCGCCGGGCACTGCAGGGCCTCGACCGGCTCGAGGACCTCGAGGAGGTCGTCGAGCAGGAACGGCTCCGCGGCACGACGGCTCCCTGAGCCCGGCCCCGTCCCGAGCTTGCGAGGGGTGAGGAGGACGGGGCCCTTCCGCGGTGGGGAGGACGGGGTCCTTCCACCGACCGGGTGACCGCCGTCCAGTCCGGCCCGGCACCTGCCGATCCCAGGGACGACGGGATCGGCGGCGGGAGGTGCTGGTGCGGACGGGACTGCCCTTCGACGACGTCCTGGCTGCGGCACAGGCCGGGGCTGCGTGGGCGTTCGAGGTGCTCTACCGGGACCTGTCCCCGGCGGTGACCGGATACCTCCGCCTGCACGGCGCGGCGGAGCCCGACGATCTGGCCAGCGAGACCTTCATCGGCGTCCTCACCGGGCTGGCCGGCTTCCGGGGCGACGAGGACGCCCTGCGCGCCTGGGTCTTCACCATCGCCCACCGGCGGCTGGTCGACGACTGGCGACGCCGGGGACGCCGTCCGCAGGTCAGCGACGACGACGCGCTGCTCGAGGAGCGCCGCGGCGGGGACGTGGAGGACGACGTCCTGGTGCGCTTGGGCGCCGGCGACGTGCACCGGCTCTGCGGCAGCCTGCCGGTCGACCAGCGGGCGGTCCTGCTGCTGCGGATCCTCGCCGACCTGACCGTCGAGCAGGTCGCGCAGGTTCTCGGGAGGTCCGCCGGTTCGGTCAAGGCGCTGCAGCGGCGCGGGCTGCGCACCCTCCGGGTCGCCCTCGACGAGACCTCACCCGGACGGGTGGGGGTCGGTGCGCACCCTTCTGCGGCTCTCCGGCGATGACGGGGACGAGATGACCACTCCAGCCGACGCCACCGCCGCCGAGGAGGCCTTCGAGGCCTGCCTCGCCGGCCGACCCCTGCCGGACGGCGCGTCCGGCCTGGCCGCGTTCACCGACGCGGTGCGGGCCAGCGCCACCGCACCCGGGCGGCCGAACGCGGCGCTGGCCGAGCTGCTGGCGACCGGTCTCCTCGCCCCCATCCAGGAACCGTCCCGCGGGACGGACGGGCGCCCCGCCCGGAGCTCACGGAAGAGACACCGCATGTTCCTCCCCGCACTCGTCGTCAAGTTCGCCTCCGCCGGCGCCGTCGCCAAGGCCACCGCCGGAGCCGGCGTCGCCCTGGTCGCCTTCACCGGCGCGGCCTCCGCCGACGTCCTCCCCGAGCCCGTCCAGACCACCGTCGAGGAGGTCGCCGACCTCGTCGTGCCCGGTGGCGAGGCGGCGAGCCAGCCGGTGGTGGAGCCGGCCCCCGAGGATCCGGCCGTGGACGGCGGCACCGCGCCCGACGTCCCCGTGACCGGCGGCGACACGCCCGAGGTGCCCGGAACGGAGGACGCCACCGACGTCCCGGCCACCGAGACGCCTGCCACGGACGCCCCCGCGACCGACGCCCCGCCGACCGCGGAGCAGTGGCAGCAGGGCCCCGCCGAGGGGCAGTCGTTCGGCGGGTGGGTCAGCGAGGGCGCGCAGGCGGGCCTTGTCGACGGGCGGACGGTGTCCGAGCAGGCCCGCGAGCGCAACGAGCAGCGCCGCGCCGAGCGCCAGGGCGCCCCGCAGGAGACGCTCGAGAAGCCGCCCGCCGTCCCGGCGCCGGTGGCCGAGGAGCCGGCCGAGGAGCCGGCCGTGGAGCGGCCGACGCCCGCGCCGGCTCCCGCCGGCGGCCACGGCAGGGGCAACGGCGGGAAGTGACCCGGCACGGCCCCCTGGAGGGTCCGGCCCTCTCCCGGCGTCGGTCTCCTCCAGGGCGCCGCCCGAGCTCGCGAGCGGTGAGAGGCAGTCCTTCTACGAAGGGTGGGGGAGGACGGGGCCCCTCTCTCAGGTGACCGCGGCCCCGCCGGCGAGCAGCAGCACCACGTCGAGGACGGTCAGCAGCATGATCGCTGGGAACGCCAGCCGGCGGAACCGCGCGGTGCCCGCCAGGGCGGCGACCGCGACGGCCGGCACGGCCAGCGCCAGGCCGGCCCAGCGGGCCACCGTCGGCGGGCCGTCCGGCCCGAGGACCAGCACGAGCGAGGCCGCCCCGAGCAGCGCGGCACCGATGACGGCGGCGGCCCGCGGGCCCAGCCGGTGCGGCAGCCCGCGGACGCCGGTGGCGAGGTCGTCCTCCAGGTCGGGGGCGGCGTTGGCCAGGTGGGCGGCGGCGCCCAGGGCGGCCCCTGCGGCGACCAGCCACCACGGCGCTGCCAGCCAGCTCGCCCCGCCCGGCGCCGCCGCGACCACCCCGGCCGGCAGCGCCCCGAAGCCGGTGACGTAGGGCAGCACCGAGACCACGGTGCGCTTGAGCCCGGCGTTGTAGGCCCAGCCGCTGGCCACGAGCACGAGCAGCAGCAGCCCCGGGACGACGCCGAGCAACAGGGAGAGGACGACGGACGCGGCGGCCGACCCGAGCGCCAGCGTGCGCAGCAGCGAGGGGTCGACGGCGCCCCGGACCACCGGTTTGTCGGCCCGTGCGACGGCCCGGTCGCGGTCGGCGTCGAGCCAGTCGTTGCTCCACCCGATGGACGTCTGACCTGCGAGGACGGCCACCCCCACCAGCAGCATCCGCCCCGCGGGCAGCCCCGCGACGAGGGCCAGCAGGGTCGCCACGGCGGTGACCGCGACGGTCGGTCCGAGGTGGGTCGCGAGGGCGAGCGCACGGAGGGTGCCCGCCGGGCGGGCCGAGTCGGCAGGCACATCGACCACTGTCCTGTCAACCCCTCCCGGGCACTTCATCTGGGCCCTGACCTGCGGGTTTACGAAGTCAGGCCGTCCCGTTCGTCAGTCTGCCGTGGTAACCTGTGGACAGCGAAAGGGGTCACACACACATGGGCTTCACTGTCGGCGAGACCGTTGTCTACCCGCACCACGGAGCCGCTCTCATCGAGGCGATCGAGACGCGGGTCATCAAGGGTGAAGAGAAGGCCTACCTCGTGCTGAAGGTCGCCCAGGGCGACCTCACCGTGCGCGTGCCGGCCGACAACGCAGAGATCGTCGGCGTCCGTGACGTCGTCGGTCAGGACGGACTGAACCGGGTCTTCGAGGTGCTGCGCGCGCCGCACACCGAGGAGCCGACCAACTGGTCGCGCCGCTACAAGGCCAACCTCGAGAAGCTCGCCTCCGGCGACGTGAACAAGGTCGCCGAGGTCGTGCGCGACCTGTGGCGCCGCGACAAGGACCGCGGCCTCTCCGCCGGCGAGAAGCGGATGCTCTCCAAGGCGCGCCAGATCCTGGTGAGCGAGCTCGCGCTCGCCGAGGGCACCAACGAGGACAAGGCCGAGGTGCTCCTCGACGAGGTCCTCGCCAGCTGAGCTCGCGCGTCGAGCTCACCCCGCACATCCGGACCGCTCCCGTGCACGCTGTCGGCATCGTCGCAGCGGCCGGGAGCGGTCTGCGTCTGGGGGCCGACCGCCCGAAGGCGCTGGTCCCGCTCGCCGACCGCCCGCTCGTCTGCTGGGCGGTCGACACCCTGCGCGACGGCGGCGTGGCCGACGTGGTGGTGGCCGTCCCCGGCGACGAGCTCACCGCCTTCGCCACCGTCCTGCCGCTGGACGTGCGGCTGGTCGTCGGCGGCGCGACCCGCACGGCGTCGGTCCGGGCCGCCCTCGACGCTGTGTCCGATCCCGCCCGCCCCGCGGCCGACGCAGTGCTCGTGCACGACGCCGCCCGCCCGCTGACCCCGACCGACGTGGTGGCCCGCGTGCTCGCCGCGCTGGCCGGCGGCGCGCCCGCGGTGGTCCCGGTGCTGCCGGTCGTCGACACGACGGTCACGGTGGACGACGACGGCCGGCTCACCGCCGCCCTCCCGCGGGAGACGCTGCGCCGCGTGCAGACGCCCCAGGGCTTCGCCCGGGCCGCACTCGTCGACGCCTACGAGCGGTTGCCCGCCGAGGTCGAGCTCACCGACGACGCGGCGGTGGTCCGCGCCGCCGGGGTCCCGGTCACGACCGTGCCCGGTGACGAGCGGGCGGCCAAGGTGACCGTCCCGTACGACCTCGACCTGGCGGAGCTGCAGGTGTCCGGGTGACCCTGCCCCGCGTGGGGGTCGGGGTCGACGTCCACCCGGTCGAGGCCGGCCGTCCGTGCTGGCTGGCCGGCCTGGAGTGGCCCGGCGTCGACGGCTGCACCGGTCACTCCGACGGCGACGTCGTGGCGCACGCGCTCACCGACGCCGTCCTCTCCGCCGCCGGGCTGGGCGACATCGGCGGCCTGCTCGGCACCGACGACCCCCGCTGGGCCGGGGCCCGCGGCGCCGCCGTGCTCGCGCACGTGCGCGAGGTCCTCGAGGAGGCGGGGTGGCGGGTCGGCAACGCCGCCGTCCAGCTGGTCGGCACCACCCCGAAGGTCGGGCCACGGCGCGCGGAGGCCGAGCGGGTGCTCGGCGAGGCCCTGGGCGCCCCGGTGAGCGTCACCGCCACCACGACCGACGGCCTGGGCCTCACCGGCCGGGGCGAGGGCCGGGCGGCGGTGGCGACGGCCCTGGTCGTCCGGACGACGTCCGTGGACTCCCCGCCAGGCTGATGCTGCGCTCCGTAGACTCCGCGCAGTGAGCCTCCGCCTGTACGACACGGCCGCCCGTGCGGTCCGCGACTTCACGCCCCTGCGTGCCGGACAGGCCTCCGTCTACGTCTGCGGGCTCACCGTCCAGGGGCCGCCGCACGTGGGGCACGTCCGCTCGGCCCTGGCCTTCGACGTGCTGCGGCGCTGGCTGACGGCATCCGGGCTCGAGGTCACCTACGTCCGCAACGTCACCGACATCGACGACAAGATCCTCGCCAGGGCCGCCGAGCGCGGCGTGCCGTGGTGGGCCTGGGCGTACACCAACGAGCTGGCGGTCACCCGCGCCTACGACGTCCTGGGGGCGCTGCCGCCCACGTACGAGCCGCGCGCCACCGGGCACGTGCCGGACATGGTCGCGCTCATGGAGCGGCTGGTGGAGCGCGGGCACGCCTATGCGGCCGGCGGCGACGTCTACTTCGACGTCCGCTCCTTCCCCGAGTACGGCGCGCTGACCGGGCAGCGGCCGGAGAACCTCGAGCCGGCCGCGGACACCGACACCGACGAGCGCAAGCGCGACCCCCGTGACTTCGCGCTGTGGAAGGCGCACAAGGACGGCGAGCCGGAGACCGCGTCCTGGGCCACGCCCTGGGGCTGCGGCCGGCCGGGCTGGCACCTGGAGTGCTCGGCGATGGCCGAGCGCTACCTCGGTCCGGAGTTCGACATCCACGGCGGCGGGCTGGACCTGCGCTTCCCGCACCACGAGAACGAGCAGGCGCAGTCGCGGGCCGCCGGTGACGGCTTCGCGCGGTACTGGCTGCACAACGGCTGGGTGACCCTCGGCGGCGAGAAGATGAGCAAGTCGCTGGGCAACACCGCGCTGGTCGACGAGGTCGTGCGGCGCGTGCGGCCGGTGGAGCTGCGCTACTACCTGGTCGCCCCCCACTACCGCTCGACGATCGAGTTCTCCGATGCCGCCCTGGCCGAGGCCGGGGCCGCCTACCGGCGGCTGGAGTCGTTCGTGCGGCGGGCCGCCGAGCGGGTCGGTGCGGACGCCGGAGCGCCGGTGCTCTGCGCGGACTTCACCGACGCCCTGGACGACGACCTCGGCACCCCCGCGGCGATCGCCGCCGTCCACGAGACGGTGCGGCAGGGCAACACCGCGCTGGCCGAGGAGGACGAGAAGGCGGTCGCCGGCACACTGGGTTCGGTCCGGGCGATGCTCGGTGTCCTGGGGCTGGATCCGTTCGACCCGCACTGGGCCGGTGCCGGCGGCGACGACCGGCTCACCGAGGTGGCCGACGGGCTCGTGGCGCTCGCCCTCGAGCAGCGGCAGGCCGCCCGGGCGCGCAAGGACTACGCCGCGGCGGACGCGATCCGCGACCAGCTCGCCGCGCTCGGCGTCCAGGTCGAGGACACCCCGCAGGGACCGCGATGGGAGCTGAGCCGCTGATGGCCGGCAACAGCCAGCGCCGGGGGCGCACGACCGGCGCGCACAAGAAGGGCGCCTCGGGAGGCACCGGCGGCAAGAACCGGCGCTCGCTCGCCGGCCGCGGGGCGACCCCGCCCGCCGAGATGCGCCCCGGCCACCCCGCCCAGCGGCGCGCCGCAGCCGACGCCCGTCGGCGGACCGAGCGCGACCGCAGCCGGCAGCGGGCCGAGGAGGCCCCCGAGCTGCTGCTCGGCCGCAACCCGGTGGTCGAGGCGCTCCGCGCGCAGATCCCGGCGACCGCGCTGTACGTGGTGACAGGGGATTCGCGGGCCCAGACCGACGAGCGGATCACCGAGGCGCTGCACCTCGCGGGCGACCGGGGGCTGCCACTGCTCGAGGTGGGCAGGGCCGAGTTCGACCGGATGTCCGGCGGCGCGCTGCACCAAGGCATCGGGCTGCAGGTGCCGCCGTACCAGTACGCGCACCCCGACGACCTGCTCGACCTCGCCCGCGACTCGGGCCGGCCGCCGCTGGTCGTGGCGATGGACGGCATCACCGACCCGCGCAACCTCGGCGCCGTCGTCCGCTCGGCGGCCGCGTTCGACGCGCACGGCGTCGTCGTGCCGCAGCGACGGTCGGTCGGCATGACCGCCTCGGCGTGGCGCACCAGCGCCGGCGCCGCCGCGCGGCTGCCGGTGGCGCGGGCGGTCAACCTGGCCCGGGCCCTGGGCTCCTATCAGGACGCCGGACTGATGACCGTCGGCCTGGCCGGCGACGGCGACGTCGACGTGCACGACTTCGACGGCTTCGCCGACCCGGTCGCGCTGGTGGTCGGCGCCGAGGGGGCGGGGCTGTCCCGGCTGGTGCGCGAGCGCTGCGACGTCGTCGTCCGCATCCCGATCGCGCGGGACACCGAGTCGCTCAACGTCAGCGTCGCCGCCGGCATCGCGCTCTACGCCGCCGCCTCCGCCCGCCGCTGAGGCCGAGCATGTGCGCTGACGCCCGGTTTCCCGGGCCAGAACCGGGCGTCAGCGCACTCCGTTCAGGTCAGCCCAGCAGCTGGGCGAGGGTGTAGATCACCAGGCCGGCCAGGCCGCCGACGACGGTGCCGTTGATGCGGATGAACTGCAGGTCCCGGCCGACCTGCAGCTCGATGCGGCGGCTGGTCTCCTCGGTGTCCCAGCGGGCGACGGTGCTGCCGACGAGGTCGGCGACGTCACCGGAGAAGCGCTCCACGAGGGAGCCCGCGACGCTGTGCGCGTGCCGCTGCACCAGCTCGCGCACCCGCGGGTCGGTCTGCAGCAGCTGGGCGGCCTCGCGGATGAGCCCGGCCACGCGTCCCCGCAGCGCCGAGTCGGGGTCGGCGGCCGCGGTGAGGACGGCGTCCTTGAGGTTGGTCCACAGCGACCCCGACCACGTCCGGACGGCGGGATGCTCGAGCAGCTCCCTCTTCAGGTCCTCGATGCGGGCAGCCGTCGCCGGGTCGGTGCGCAGCGCGTGCACGTACCTGCGCAGCCGGGCGTCGTAGACCCGTCGCAGCTCGTGGCGGGGATCCTCGCCGACCTCCTCCAGGAACTGCTGCACCCCGACGAACACGCGGTCGAAGACCCGGTCGTCCACCCAGTCCGGGACCCAGGCGGGGGAGGCGTCGCCCAGCTGGGCGCGGAAGACCACCCGGTTGTCCTCCAGGAAGCGGGCCAGCCCGCGCAGCGCGGCGGAGAGCACCTCCTGGTGCCGGTCGCCGTCGACCACCAGCTCCAGGCCCCGGGCCACCACCGGGGCGGCCGGGGTGGCGCGCAGTTTGCGGTCGACGAGACCGGCCACGGCGGGCCGCAGGTCGTCGTCCCGGAGCAGGCCGGCGACGGAGTGCAGCACCGCCCCGGCGTCGCCGGCCAGCCGCTCGGTGCGCCCCGGCGCGGCGAGGAAGGCGCCCAGCCGGCCGGGCACGTCGATGGTGGTGAGCTTGTCCTCGACCACCGCGCGGGTCAGGAAGTTCTCCTGCACGAAGGTGCCCAGGCTGGCGCCGATCTGGTCCTTCTTCCGCGGGATGATCGCGGTGTGCGGGATCGGCAGCCGCAGCGGGTGCCGGAACAGCGCGGTGACGGCGAACCAGTCGGCCAGCGCACCGACCATCGACGCCTCGGCGGCGGCCCGTACGTAGCCGACCCAGGCGCCGGCTTCCTCGCCGAGCAGCACGCAGGTCAGGAAGACGACGGCGGCGAGCAGGAACAGGCCGGTCGCCAGCCGTTTCATGCGGGCGAGGTCGCGGGCCCGCTCCGGGTCGTCGAGGGAGGCGGCCAGGGGAGCGCGCGGGGACGACGACACTTCTCCCAGCCTAGATAGAGGACCCCTCTGCCCCGCCCGGCCCCGTCCAGGGCCGGCCCCGTCCGGAGGCTCGCCGCGAGTTTGCGAGCGGTGAGGAGGACGGGGTCCTTCCACGAGGGGTGGGGGAGGACGGGACCTTCTACCTGCTGGGAGGCCGAGAACACGCGGGGCCGGACGGGACGAGAAGTCCCACCCGGCCCCGGCCTCGTCCAGAGGCTCGCCCCGAGCCCTGACGGCCCCCTTGCAGGGTCCCGCCGCGAGCCTGCGAGTGGCGGGGAGCAAGGGGGTCATTCAAGAGGACGAGGTCCTTCGTCAGCCCTCGGTGGCGCCCAGGGTGACCTCGACCTGCTCGGTGCCCTGCCCCCGCCGCACGGTGAAGGTGACGTCGTCGCCCGGAGCCGCGCTGCGGACGGCGGCGGTCAGCTCGGTCGAGGTGGTCACGACCCGGTCGCCCACCGCGGTGATCACGTCGCCGGCCTGCAGCTCTGCGTCCGCCGCGGGCGTGCCGGGCTGCACCTGCACCAACTGCGCGCCGGTGCCGATCCCGGCGTTGCCGTCGGCCGCGGCGGTCTGGGCACTGACGCCCAGGTAGGTGATGTCGGCCGAGCCGTCGGCCACGAGCTCCTGGGCGATCCGCGCGGCGGTGTTGCCCGGGATGGCGAAGCCGACGCCGATGCTGCCGCTCCGCGCCTGCTCGCCGGGTGCGCCCGCGGCCACCGTGGCGATCGCGGTGTTGATGCCGATCACCTCGCCGGCGCCGTTGACCAGCGCACCCCCGGAGTTGCCCGGGTTGATCGCGGCATCGGTCTGGAGCGCGTCGATCACCGTGGCGTCGCCCTCGGGCGACCCGGTGGCCACGGCGCGGCCCTTGGCGCTGATGATCCCGTCGGTCACCGTGTCCGAGAGCCCGAGCGGGGCGCCGATCGCGACGGCCAGGTCGCCGACCCGCACCTCGTCGGAGTCGGCGAACTCCGCGGGGACGAGGTCGGAGGCGCTTTCCAGCTTGAGCACCGCGAGGTCGTAGACCGGCTGGGCGCCGACGATGGTCGCGTCGTAGAGCGTGCCGTCGGCCGTGCGCACCGAGACGGTGGCCTGACCGCCGCCGTCCAGGCTGACGACGTGGCTGTTGGTCAGCACGTAGCCGTCCTCGCTGAGGATGACGCCCGACCCGCTGCCCGAGCCCGAGGCGCTGGCGACGTAGACGGTGACCACGCTGGGTGCGGCCTTGGCCGCGGCCGCGGTGACGGCGGTCGCCGTCTCCGGGTTGGTGATGGTGACGTTCCGCACCGTGGACGTGCTGGCGCCGCTGCTGCCGGCGCCGTCCGCGCCGTCAGTGAGGGCGACCACGCCGGCGCCGGCACCGCCGCCGATGAGGGCCCCGGCGAGCAGGCCGGCGACGCCGATGCGCAGCCGGCCGCCGCGGCGCGGCTCCTCGGGCGCCGGCGGGACCGGGGCCGGCTGGCCGGAACCGGCCTGGTCGAAGGGCGGCTGCCCGGAGAGGGGATGCCCGGGCGCGGCGGACCCCGTCGACGCCTGCCCCGGCGCCGCGTGCCCGGCGGCGAGCTGCTGCGCCCAGGCCGGCGGCGGCCAGCTGCCGGACGCCGAGGTGGGGGTGCCGTAGGGGTTCACGTGTCCTCGTCCTCCTCCGCGGGGCGGCGCTCCGCCACCCTCGACGACCACTGTGGTCCCCGTGGCTGGTCCGAGGCTGACGGTCACCTGTGAGGTCCCTGGACGTCCTCGGCAGAGCGGGTCGGTACCCGGGCCGGCCGAATTCGGCCGGCCCGGGTACCGACGGTACGGCGGTGACCCGTGGGGCCACCGCTCAGTGTGCACCGCTCAGTGTGCGCGAGGCGCGGCTCCGGCCGGCCGGTTCTCACCCAGGTGGCGTCCCCGTGTCTCCGGCATGAACACGACCACCAGGACCGAGATCGCGGCCAGCGTGATCGCGTAGGCGGTGAACACGCCGGACGCCCCGCGGTCGGCGAAGAACGCCTGCAGGTAGGGCGCCGTCCCCCCGAAGAGCGCGACGGCGACGGAGTAGGGGACGCCGAACCCGGCTGCCCGGATGCCGGTGGGGAACATCTCGGCGTAGACCGCGGGCCCGATCGAGGCGGGGGCGGCGAGCAGGAGCAGGGCGACGGACATGGCCAGGAAGAGGCGCCACGCCTCGCCCTGGATGAACGCGTTGAGCGGGACCAGCAGGACCGCCAGCAGACCGGCGCTGGTCAACAGCACGGGCTTGCGGCCGACCCGGTCCGACAGCGCACCCCAGAGCGGCAGGGCGATCAGGAAGACCAGGTTGGCCGCCGCACCCGCCCACAGCGCGCCGGCCGGATCGATCCCGCGGTTGCTGATGGCGAAGGCGGGAGCGGCGACCGCCCACACGTAGTAGAGGACCGTGGCGCCCATCGTGAGACCGAGGACGCGCAGGAGCAGCACGGGGTGGTCGAGGATCTCGCGCCAGAGCGGCCGGCGCGCCACCGGCCCGGCCACCGCGGTCGAGGCGGCCTCGGTGTACGTGGGCGTCTCGCGCATCCGGGTGCGCATGTACAGGGCGTAGAGCCCGAAGACCCCGCCGAGGAGGAACGGGATCCGCCACCCGAAGCTGCTCATCTGCGCCTCGGTGAGGACGGCGGCGAGCACCGCGCCCAGGACGGTGGCGGCGACGATGCCGATCGTGCCGGAGACGTAGATGAGGCTCGACCACAGCCCGCGGCGCTCCCGGGGCGCCATCTCCGAGATGTAGGTCTGCGCGGCGGGCAGCTCGCCGCCGTGGGCCAGGCCCTGGGCGAGCCGGGCCAGCACCAGGATGATCGGCGCCAGGATCCCGATGGTGGCGTAGGTGGGGGTCAGCCCGATGACCAGGCTGCCGACGGCCGCGGCGCCCACCGAGATGCTCATGGACAGCTGGCGTCCCCTCCGGTCGGCCAGCCAGCCGAACAGGAAGCCGCCGAACGGCCGGGCCAGGAAGCCGACGGCGAAGACGGCCAGCGCGCTGAGGAAGTCCGACGCCGCGTCGCCGCTGGCGAAGAACTGGGAGGCGAAGAAGGCCGCGAAGGTGGCGTAGACGTTCCAGTCGAACCACTCCATGGCGTTGCCGGCCCCGACGCCGACGAGGGTCCTGCTCCGGCTCTGCGGGGCGGTGCCGGCCCGTCCGGCCGTCGACGCGCTCATGCCCGCACCGCCGCGTCCGTGCCGAGCCGGCCGACCGCGAGGCCTGCGTAGATGGCGGCGGCATCGGGGAGCACCGCCTCGTCGAAGCGGGCCCGTGGCGAGTGGTTCATCGGGGCCGTGGCGGGGTCGAGCCCGGGTAGGCAGGCCCCCAGGCCCAGGAAGGCGCCCGGCACGGCCTGGAGCACCCGGGAGAAGTCCTCCGACCCGTTCACCGGGGTCGGGGCCTCGAGGTAGCGCTCCTCGCCGAGGAGCTCCCGGACGACGCCGGAGGCGTAGTCCACCTCCGCGGCGTCGTTGACGGTCAACGGGTACTCGCCGGTGAAGGCGATGTCGACGTCGACGCCGTGCGCGGCGGCGACACCTTCCAGCACCCGGGGGATCGCCGTGGCCAGCCGCGCCTCGTTCGCCTCCGAGAACCGGCGGACGGTGGCCGAGAAGCGGGCCGTGTCCGGGATGACGTTGCGGGCCGTGCCGGCGGACACGACCCCGACGGTGACGACGACCGGGTCGAACACGTCGAAGGTCCGGGTGACCATCGTCTGCAGCGCGGTGATCATCTCGGCGGCGGCCACGACGGGGTCCTTGGCCGTGTGCGGGGTCGAACCGTGCCCGCCGGCGCCGCGCACCGTGACCTCGAGGCCGTGCGAGGCCGACAGCAACGTGCCCGGGCGGCTCGCGACCAGGCCGGAGGGCACCAGGTTGGAGAAGACGTGCAGGGCGTAGGCGTGGTCGGCGCGGCGCCCGGCGGCGTCCAGGACACCTTCGGTGATCATCGTCCCGGCGCCGTCCCACCCCTCCTCGCCGGGCTGGAACATGAAGACGACGTCGCCGGTGAGCGTGTCACGGTGCCCGCTGAGCAGCCGGGCGGCGCCCACCAGGGCAGCGGTGTGCAGGTCGTGCCCGCACGCGTGCATGGCCCCGTTGGTGGCGAGGTGGTCGTCGGCGTCCGTGCCGCTGCGCTCCTCGGTCACCGGGAGGGCGTCCATGTCTCCGCGCAGCAGCACGGTCGTCGGTGAGGTG
Source organism: Geodermatophilus sp. DF01-2 (assembly GCF_004571065.1). Taxonomy (GTDB): domain Bacteria; phylum Actinomycetota; class Actinomycetes; order Mycobacteriales; family Geodermatophilaceae; genus Geodermatophilus. The sequence continues at coordinate 16,046 of NZ_SPQN01000025.1, read as the reverse complement.
GTGCGCCGGCCGCCCCGGAGCACGGCGGTCACCGAGGTGGCGGCGTCACCGGTCGAGATCTCGAGCGGCAACCCGGCCAGGGCCTCGAGCACCCGCTCCTGGGTGCGGGGCAGGACGAGACCCACCTCCGGCTCGCGGTGCAGGGCGCGGCGCAGCCGCACCAGGTCGGGATGCAGGCTGCGGGCGTCGTCCAGGAGGTCCACGGGCGTCGTACTCCTCCGTCGGGCGTCTCCCGGGACGGGAGCGCGGTGACAGCGAGTCTCCGAGGAGAGGGACTTCCACCCCTAGGATCGATGGATCCGCTCACTCGTGCCCCGGATCGAGGCAGGAACGTGCCACCCGAGTTCTCCGAGGACGACCTCGCGCTCGTCCACGCCCTCCAAGTCCACCCGCGGGCGAGCTGGGCGGCGCTGGCGCCGGTGCTGGGTGCGTCGGCGGCCACGCTGGCCCGGCGCTGGGAGCGGTTGCGGGGCGAGGGGCTGGCCTGGGTCACCAGCTATCCCGCGGCCGCCCTGTCCGGGGGCGCGGTGACCGCCCTGGTCGAGGTCGACTGCGCGGCCGGGGCGCTCGACGGCGTCTGCTCGCGGTTGGAGGCCACGCCGCACGTCGCGACGATCGAGCACGCCGCCCGGGGCCGGGACCTGGTGCTGACCGTGGTCGCGCCGTCGTTCGCCCGGATGTCGTCGATCGTCCTCGACGAGCTCGCCCGCCTGCCCGGGGTGGTCTCCACGCGGACCCACATCGCCTCGCGGGTGCACGTCGAGGGCAGCCGATGGCGGTTGGACGCGCTGGACGCCGCCCAACGCACCCGGGTGCGGGCCCTGGCCGCCGCCGAGGAACGGCCGGCGGCCCTGGTGGACGCCGCCTCGGCGGTCTACGCCCCCCTGGTGCGGGAGCTCGCCCGCGACGGGCGGGCCGGGGCTGCCGCCCTCGCCGCGCGGATGGGCCGGCCGACCTCGACGGTTCGCCGGCAGCTGGCCGCCCTCGTCCGCTCCCGGTCCCTGACCTTCCGGTGCGACGTCGCCCAGGTGCTCACCCGGTGGCCGGTCTGCGTCACGTGGTGGTGCCGGGTCCCGGGGACCGCCGTCGACGCCCTCGTCGCGCAGGTGCGGCACGAACCCCGGGTGCGGCTGTGCCTGTCGCTGACCGGCCCGGCCAACCTGCTGGTGACCGCGTGGACGAGCTCGCTGGCCGACCTGACCCGGACCCAGACCTGGCTGGAGAAGGCGATGCCGGCCGGCGAGATCGTCGACGCGTCGGTGATCCTGCGCACCCGCAAGCGGATGGGCTGGCGGCTGCACCCGGACGGCCGGGCGACCGGTGAGGTGGTGCCCCTCGTGGCCTCGGGGGACGGGCCGTGATCACCGCACCAGGTGCCCTCGCGCGACCAGTTCGGTGACGACCCAGACCGCGGTGACCTCGGCGGCCAGCAGGCCGGCCAGCACCAGCAGCTGGGCCGCACCGGCCTCCAGCGGGCTGCCGCCGCCCAGCAGCACCCCGACGAAGGCGCCGGGCAGCGTGACCAGTCCGACGGTGCGGGTCTGGTCCAGCGGGGGCACGAGCGCGGTGGCCGCGGCCGGCCGCACGACCTCCAGGACGGCGTCCCGCGGCAGCAGTCCCAGCGAGAGGGCGGCCTCCACCTCGCCACACCGGGCGGACAGCTCGTCCCGCAGCCGGCGGCCGGCCAGGGACGTCGCGGTCATCGCCCCGCCCACCAGGATCCCGGCCACCGGGATGACCGCCTCCCCACGCAGCGGCACGGTCCCGCTGACCAGCACGAGGGTCACCACCGGGGCCGCGCCGGCGAGCACGGGCACGGCGGCGGTCCCCACCCGGCGGGCGCTCCCGGGCTGCGCACCTCCGGCCCGCTGGCCCCCCCGCCGCGGTGACCGCGGCGACGCCGACCACGAGCAGCACGAACAGTGCCGACAGCGCCAGCGAGCGGACGACCACGAGCAGGACGGCGGACACGGCGGCCAGCTGCACCGTCGCCCGCAGCGCCGCGACGACGACCGGACGGTCCTGGCCCAGGCCGGAGAGCCGGCCCGCCGCCGCGGCGAGCACGGTGAGCAGGGCCAGCACCAGCGCCAACCGGGGGCCGAGGTCGACGACGGAGGAACCCACGGGCGGTGATCTTGCCGCGCGCTGGTGACGTGCTGGAACGGCCATCCTTCAGGGGCCCGGGTGGTCCTCTTTCAGCCGAGGGCGATGATCTCCTCCCGCGGCTCGGTCCCGGTCACCCGGTGCACCGGCGGCACGAAGACCATCGGCGAAGTGCAGTGCCGCAGCAGCCAGCGGTGCAGGCCGTCCAGCGGCCGGTGCAGCAGCCCGCCGTGCCCGGCGCTGAGCGCCATCAACGGGGTGGGGCAGGCCGCGGCCAGCACCCGACCCCCGGTGACCCCGGGCACCGGGGCGTGCGTCACCCGCAGGTCGGGGTAGCGCTCGGCCCAGGCGGGGGACTCGGCGGCCCAGTCACCGGCGCCGTCGTCCTGCGTGTGCAGCACCAGCAGCGGCCGGCCCATGCGCCGCGCCTGCTCGGCGGCGAAGGTGGCGACCGGTTCGTCGTCCACCCGCTCGCCGAGGCCGAGCACCGCCACCTGCGGGCGGGAGCCTGCGGTGCCCGGCCGCGACCGCGGGACGACGACCACCGGCCGGGGTGACCGCGCGGCGACCCGCTGGGCGACCGAGGCGAGCACCATCTCGTCGGCGGCGCCGGTGGTGTTGATCCCCAGGACGACCAGCTGGGAGTCCTCGGCCGCGCGCAGCAGCGCGCCCACCGGCTCGCCGGGGGCCACCTCGGTGGACGTGGGCACGGACGGCGCCGTGTGCCGGGCGACCGTGTAGGCCTGGGCGGTCGCACCGCGGGCCCGCGGCAGGTCGGTCGCGGCCGAACCGGCCACGCCCCGGCGGCCGAGGTGGGGCATGGCGTGCACGATCAGCAGCGGGGCGCCGCGGCGCGCGGCCTCCTCGGCGGCCCACCGGACCGCCCGCAGCCCGCAGTCGCTGCCGTCGGCGCCGACCACCACGGGTGGCGCCTGCGGGTCGTCGTCCGCCGGGGTGGGCGCGGGCAGCGTCCCGGCGGGGGTGGGGGTCGTCGTGAGCACGGGCACCTCCGGATGACGGTCGTCCCCCGTGGCACCTGTCGAGGGTCCTCGCTCGGGCGGCCGCAGGGAAGACCCGCATCGCCACGGAGGGTGCAAGACACCTGCGGGCTGGGTACGACCGGAGCCCGGGCTGCCGCTCGCCGGTGACGGCCCGGCCTGCCGTGTCCGGCCCCGCCCTGGAGGGTGCCCCGTGTCCACCCGCGGTCCGCTCGCCCGTTGCCTGCTCGGGCTCGGTGTCGTCGTCGGCGCCGGACTGGCCGTCGTCGGCGGCCTGGCCCTGCGACCGCCCGGCCTGGTCGCGGTGGGGCTGGCCGCGGTCGTCTCCGCCTGTCTGGCCGGGGGAGTGGTCCGGGAGTCCCGGCCGGAGCGGCACGCCATCGTCGAGGCGGCCTGGAAGGCGGGGGCGGCGACGGTCGCGGTGCTGCTGGTGCTGTCCGGCACCGCCGTCCTCGGCGGGACGGTGCTCACCCTGCTGGTGGCCGGGGCCGCCGCGGCCGGCTGGACCGGGGTCTGGCTGGTCCGCACCCACCGGGCTCCGGCACCGCCCGCGGTCGCCGAGTTCCGTCCGCCGTCGTTCCCGCTGCCGCCGGTGTCCTCGCTGTCCACCGGCGACCTCGGCCGAGAGTGGGTCCGGACGACGACGGCGCTGAACGGCCGGCTCGACGCCCGCACCCGCGAGGCGATCGTCGTCCGCCGTCAGCAGACGCTCGACGAGCTCGAGCGGCGCGACCCCGACGGGTTCGCCCGGTGGATCGCCGGCGTCCCGATGCCCGGCAGCGACCCGAGCGGCGACCTGCGACGCGGTGACCCGGCCGCCTGAGGCCGTCCGACCCGACAGGCGCCGAAAGCGTTCGACCACGCGGCGTCGACCGGTGACACTGCAGCGTGCTCGTCACCCTGTCCACCACCCACGTCCCCGCCACCGACCTCGGTTTCCTGCTGCACAAGAACCCCGCCCGGGCGCAGCAGGTGGAGGTCTCGACCGGCACGGCGCACGTGTTCTACCCGGAGGCGGACGAGCACCGCTGCACCGCGGCCCTGCTGCTCGAGGTGGATCCGATCGGCCTGGTGCGGACTGCTCGCGCCGGCGGTGGGGAGGGCGCGGCTCTCGCCCAGTACGTCAACGACCGGCCGTACGCGGCGTCGAGCCTGCTGGCCGTGGCGCTGGGCAAGGCGTTCTCCAGCGCCCGCCGCGGGGCGAGCAAGGAGCGGCCGGAGCTGGTCGACGTCGACCTCCCGCTGGAGGTGCGCATCCCCGCCCTGTCGTGCCGCGGCGGGGCGGAGATGGCGCACCGGTTCTTCGCGCCGCTGGGCTGGCGGGTCGAGGCGACGGCGGTACCGCTGGATGGGACGCTCCCGGAATGGGGCGACTCCCGGTACGTGGACCTGCGGTTGAGCGGCGAGCTGCGGCTCGTGGAGGCGCTCAACCACCTCTACGTCGCGCTGCCGGTGCTCGACGACGCCAAGCACTACTGGATCGGCAACGACGAGATCGAGAAGCTCCTGCGCGCGGGCAGCGGCTGGCTGGCCACCCACCCGGAGCGCGACCTGATCACCCGCCGGTACCTCGGCCACCGGACGGCGCTGACCCGCCGAGCGATCGAGCGGCTCGCCGAGGTCGACGACGCCGATCCCGAGGCGTTGGACGACGCGACCGCGCCGCCGCTCGCGGCCGCCGGCGGCCCGCAGACCGCGGACGGCGAGGACGCGGCCGACCGGCCGGTGCCCCTGGTGCTGCAGCGGCACGGGGCAGTGCTGGCCGCCCTGCGCTCGGCCGGCGCCCAGCGGGTCATCGACCTCGGCTGCGGAGCCGGCGCGCTGCTGCCCGCGCTGCTGGCCGACCCGGCGTTCACGGAGATTCTCGGCGTCGACGTCAGCGCCCGGGCGCTGGAGGTGGCCGCCCGGCGGCTGCGGCTCGACCGGCTGCCGGAGCGGCAGCGGGCACGGATCACGCTGCTGCAGAGCGGCCTGACCTACACCGACGCGCGGCTGCAGGGCTACGACGCGGCCGTGCTGATGGAGGTGATCGAGCACCTCGACCTCGACCGGCTCCCGGCGCTCGAGCACGCCGTCTTCGCCGCCGCCACCCCGGCCACCGTCGTCGTCACCACGCCCAACGTCGAGTACAACGCCCGCTTCGAGGAGCTGCCGGCCGGCACCTTCCGGCACCGGGACCACCGGTTCGAGTGGACCCGGCAGCAGTTCGCCGACTGGGCGGCCGCCGTCGGCGACCGGCACGGCTACGCGGTGCGGCTGCTGGGCGTCGGTGACGAGGACCCGGACGTCGGTGCGCCCACGCAGATGGCCGTCTTCGCCCGCAGTACGACGACGGAGGTGGCGGCGTGACCGGGGCGCGCACCGTCGTCGTCCCCGACCTCGCCCTGGTCGTGCTGATCGGGGTGAGCGGCTCGGGCAAGAGCACTTTCGCGCGCCGGCACTTCCTCCCCAGCCAGGTGCTCTCCAGCGACTTCTGCCGCGGCCTGGTGGCCGACGACGAGAACGACCAGTCGGCCACGCCGGCCGGGTTCGACCTGCTGCACCACATCGCCGGAGTTCGGCTCCGCGGTGGCCGCCTCACGGTCGTGGACGCCACCAACGTCAAGGCTGAAGACCGGGCCTCCCTGGTGCGGCTGGCGCGCGAGCACGACGTGCTGCCCGTGGCGATCGTCCTCGACGTGCCGGAGAGCGAGTGCCTGGCCCGCAACGTCGCCCGGCCGGACCGGGACATCTCGGCCGGGGTGATCCGGCGGCAACGTGCCGACCTGCGGCGCGGCCTGGGCCGCGAGGGCTTCCGCAAGGTGCACGTGCTGAACGGCACCGAGGAGATCGAGCGAGCGGTCATCACCTACGAGAAGCAGTACAACGATCGGCGCGAGGACACCGGGCCGTTCGACGTCATCGGCGACGTGCACGGCTGCCGCGCCGAGCTCGAGGAGCTGCTGGGCGAGCTCGGCCACGACCTGCGCCGGGACGAGCACGGCCGCGCCGTGGACGCCGAGCACCCGGCCGGACGCCGGGCGATCTTCGTCGGCGACCTCGTCGACCGCGGGCCGGACTCACCGGGCGTGCTGCGCCTGGTCATGGGCATGGTCGCCGCCGGCCACGCCTTGTGCGTGCCGGGCAACCACGAGAACAAGCTGGTGCGCGCCCTGCGCGGGCGGAACGTGCAGATCACCCACGGCCTGGAGCGCACGCTGGCCCAGCTCGAGGCGGAGGACGACGACTTCCGGCGCCAGGTCGAGGAGTTCTGCTACGGCCTGGTCAGCCACTACGTGCTCGACGGCGGGGCGCTGGTCGTCGCGCACGCCGGGCTCAAGGAGTCGCTGCAGGGCCGCTCCAGCGCCCGGGTGCGGGACTTCGCGCTCTACGGCGAGACGACCGGGGAGACCGACGAGTTCGGCCTGCCGGTGCGCTACCCGTGGGCGACCGAGTACCGGGGACGGGCGATGGTGCTCTACGGGCACACCCCCGTGCCCACGCCGGAGTGGATCAACAACACCCTGTGCCTCGACACCGGCTGCGTGTTCGGCGGCCGGCTCACCGCGCTGCGCTACCCCGAACGCGAACTGGTCAGCGTCGCGGCCGAGCAGACCTACTACGAGCCGGCCCGCCCGTTCCTCCCCGAAGGGCAGGCCGCCCCGCCGGCCGAGCCGCGGCGGCGCGACGACGTCCTCGACGTCGCCGACGTGCTCGGCAAGCGGGTCGTCGAGACCCGGCTCGCCGGCCGGGTGACCGTGCGGGAGGAGAACGCCGCGGCGGCGATCGAGGTGATGAGCCGCTTCGCGGTGGCGCCGGAGCAGCTGCTCTACCTCCCGCCGACGATGAGCCCCTCGGCCACCTCGACCCGGCCGGGGTTGCTCGAGCACCCGGCCGAGGCGTTCGCCTACTTCCGGGGCGAGGGCGTGGCCGAGGTCGTCTGCCAGGAGAAGCACATGGGCTCCCGGGCCGTCGCCCTCGTGCGCCGGGACGGCAGCGGGGCGCTGCACACCCGCACCGGTCGCTCCTTCTTCGGTCCCGAGCTCACCGCCGCGTTCCTGGGCCGCCTCGGCGCCGCCGCGGAGGAGGCCGGGCTGTTCGAGGAGCTCGACACCGACCGGCTGCTGCTCGACGCCGAGCTGTTGCCCTGGTCGGTCAAGGCCGGCGACCTGGTCCGCAGCCAGTACGCCGCGGTCGGGGCCGCCGCGCGGACGGCGCTGCCGGTCGCCGTGGCGGCCCTCGAGCAGGCGGCCGCGCGGGGCCTCGAGGTGGCGGACGTGCTCGATCGCCAGCGGCGGCGCGTCGCCGACGCCGAGGCGTTCACGCAGGTGTACCGGCGCTACTGCTGGCCCACCGACGGGCTCAGCGGCGTGTCCTTCGCGCCCTTCCAGCTGCTCGCCTCGGCCGGCGTCACCTACGCCGACCGGCCGCACGCCTGGCATCTGGCCGTCGCCGACCGCCTGGCCGAGGCCGACCCCGAACTCGTCCGCGGCACCCGCTCGCTCACCGTCGACGTCACCGACCCGACGAGCGAGGCTGCGGCGACGGCGTGGTGGGAGGAGATGACCGCCGCCGGCGGCGAGGGCATGGTCGTCAAGCCCGCGGCCAACCTGACCCGCGGACGGCGCGGTGTGGTGCAGCCCGGCCTGAAGGTCCGCGGACGCGAGTACCTGCGGCTGATCTACGGCCCGGACTACACCGAGCCGCAGCACCTCGAGCGGCTGCGGGAGCGCTCCCTCGGCCGCAAGCGCGGACTCGCCCTCCGGGAGTACGCACTCGGCGTGGAGGGATTGGAGCGGCTGGCCCGGGGCGAGCCGCTGTGGCGGGTGCACGAGTGCGTGTTCGCCGTCCTGGCCCTGGAGTCCGAACCGGTCGATCCGCGGCTATGAGTGATCGTCGCCGCACTGTCCTTCGGCTCCAGTGCGGCGGCGACCGACTCAGGACGGAGCCCCGATCGGCAGCGGGGCGCCCGGATGGCAGCGCTACGTCAGCAGGCCGTTGAGTCGGTCGAAGAGCTGCTGGAACCGGTCGTGGGTGGCTTCGTCGATCTCGTCGAGAAGACTGCCTCCGCGCTCGCCGCCCTGCCCGCGAGGTGGCGGGATCTCTGACCGGAGCGGCGACCGCGCACCATGAGGAGAGCCGGCGGCCCGGCTCGCTCGGACGGCGCCGCCGAGTTGTCCCCTGCGTTGTCCCTATCCTTGTCGCGGGGCCTGTCCTCATGTCCCGCCGGCGTGGCGCAACTGGTAGCGCACCCGACTTGTAATCGGGCGGTTGGGGGTTCGAGTCCCCCCGTCGGCTCGGCGCCCCGGCTCCTCCGGGTCGGGCGAGGTATCCCGTACCTGTGGCCGCGGGCGCGGCCGACGTTCGTTCCGGCGGGCGAGGTGAGCCAGGCTCGGGGGAGACGTCCGGGGTTACCTGGCGTGCCGTTTCGACGGCCACGTCCTGGGGTCGGTTCTGCCGGAGGTGATCGGGCCCCTGTTCGGTGCAGGTGGCCGGCCGGGATGTCACGGCGCGACGAGCACTGTCCCCAGCATCGGCGCGATGCCGGCGACCAGCAGTCCGAGGGTGAGGACGCCGATCCCGCCGAGGACGGCGGCCGCGGTCGCGTACGGCGCGGGCCGTCGAGCCGGCTCCGTCGGCTCCTCCCGGCGGAAGGCGGGGGCCAGCCAGCGCAGGTAGTAGAAGAGGCTGGCCACGGTGTTGACCGCCGCCACGACCACGAGCCAGGCCAGGCCGCCGTCCCAGGCGGCGGTGAAGACGCTCAGCTTGCCGAGGAACACCGCGGTCGGTGGGGTGCCCACCAGGCTGAGCAGGCTCACCACGAGGGCTGCGCCGAGCCAGGGCGAGCTCGCGGCCAGCCCCGCGTAGTCCTCCACCGACCGGCGTCCCGGGACCGCGGCGACGACGGCGAAGGCGGTGAGGTTGGTGACGGCGTAGCCGCCGAGGTACACCAGCAGCGAGGCCAGGGCGGCCGTCGTCCCCCCGGCGACCGCCACCGGGAGGAGCAGGTAGCCGACCTGGCTGACCGTCGACCAGCCGAGCAGCCGCCGGACGTCGGTCTGGGCGAACGCGGCGAGGTTCCCCAGGGTCATGGTGACCGCGGCGAGGACGGCGACCAGCAGCGGCCAGTCGACGGAGCCCGGCACGATCGTCATCAGCCGGTGGGCCGCGAGGAGGGCGCCGACCTTGGGCACCGTGGTGAGGAACGCCGCCGCCGTCGTCCCCGCCGACTGGGTGGCGTCGGGCACCCAGAAGTGCCCGGGCACGCCCCCGGCCTTGAACAGCAGCCCGGCCAGGACGCCGAGCAGGCCGAACGCCACGGCGGCGGCGGGAGCTCCGGCCAGGCCGACGGTGAGGTCGGCGTAGGCGGTCGCCCCGCCGATGCCGTAGAGGACCGTGACGCCCAGCATCAGGACGATCCCGAACAGCGCACCGAGCAGGTAGGTCTTCAGCACACCCTCGGCCGCCTGCGGGGTCCGCACCATGCCGATCAGCCCGTACAGCGGGATGCTGCCCAGCAGGAACCCCACGATCAGGACGAGCAGGTCGATCGTGCCGCCCATGACCAGGGCGCCGAGGGCGCCCAGCAGGAGCAGGGTGTAGGTCTCGCTCTCCCGCTTCGTGCCGGCCAGTTCGTCCACGCCGAGGCCGATGACCAGCAGGGTGGCGGCGACGACGACCAGCCGGAGGATCCCGGTACCGGTGTCGACGGCGAAGGTCGTCATCATCGCCGTCCGGGGTGGTCCGCCGAGCGCGACAGCGGCGGAGACGCCGGCGGCCAGCAGCGCGGCGACGGTGATCAGCCGGGCGACCCACTGCCGCTCCCGGGGCAGGAAGGAGCCGGCCAGCAGGGTGACGACCGCGCCGACGAGCAGGCAGATCTCGGGCAGCAGGGCGAGCGGACGCATCTCCACCGGTGCCTACCGGCTGACCAGGTCGACGACGGTCTCCGCCCCGGGGGTGATCAGGTCCAGCAGCGGCCAGGGGATGATGCCGAAGAGCAGCGCCAGCGCCAACAGGCCGCCGATCGGCAGACCCTCCCGCACACCGACGTCGGCAAAGCCGACCGCGCGGCCCTGCGGAGGCCCGGTGAGCAGACGCTGCAGGGCGCGGAGGAACAGCGCCGCGGTGATCAGGATGCCCGGCAGCGCCAGGGCGGCCGCCGCCGTCGTCCCGATGCTGCCGGCGAAGATCTGGAACTCGGCGATGAACCCGGTGAACGCCGGCAGGCCCAGCGAGGCGAACGCCGCGACGGCGAAGAGTGCGGCATAGCGTGGCGCGGGCTCGGCCAGGCCGCCGTACTCGGCCATCTCGTAGGTGCCCGCCCGCTCCTGCAGGACCCCGGCGAGGAGGAACAGCGCGCCGGTGATCAGCCCGTGGCTGACCATCTGGGTGACCGCCCCGGTGACGGCGACCTCCCGGGCGGCGGCGCTGCCGACGAGCCCCGCCGCACCCACGCCGAGCACGACGTAGCCCATGTGGTTGACCGAGGTGTAGGCGATCATCCGCTTGACGTCGGTCTGGGCGAGGGCGACGAGGGCGCCGTAGACGACCGAGACGACGCCGATCGTGATGAGCACCCAGGCCCACGCCTGCCAGGCGTCGGGCAGGGCCGGCATGGCGATCCGGACGAACCCGTAGGTGCCCAGCTTCAGCAGCACGGCGGCCAGGACGGCGGAACCGATCGCGGGGGCGTCGGTGTGCGCCGGCGGCAGCCAGGTGTGGAAGGGCACGGTGGGAGTCTTGATCGCCAGGCCGAGGAGGATCGCGGCCAGCACCAGCCCGCCGACTCCCGGGTTGTCGGCCAGCGGGGCGGCGGCGACCAGTTCGGGGATGTCGAAGGTGTGCGGCTCGGCGGCGAGGTACAGGCCGATGAAGCCGAGCAGCAGCGCCAGGCTGCCCAGGAAGGTGTAGAGAAAGAACTTCAGCGCCGAGCGGGCGGCGTTGCCGTGCCCCCAGCCGGCGATGACGAAGTACATGCCGACGATGGACAGGTCGAAGAAGAGGAAGAACAGGATCAGGTCCTGGGCGACGAACACCCCCAGGCACACCGACTGGAGGAAGAGGAACAGCGCCGCCTGCACGCGGGGACGCCGATCCTCCCGCAGCGCGTACACGGCGCAGGCGAGGAAGACGACCGCGGTCAGCGCGACCAGCGGTAGGGACAGCCCGTCGACGCCCACGTGGTAGCTGCTGCCGACCGACGGGATCCAGCGCAGCCGCTCCTCGTAGGCCAGCCCGCCCTCCGCCGGGGACTCGTAGCCGGCCAGCACCACCCCGACCAGGGCGAGGTCGGCGAGGGCCACCGCCACCCAGGTCCAGCGCGCCGCCCGGTCCGGGATCGCCGGCAGCACCGCCAGGACGGCCGCGGCTCCCAGCGGGAGGAACACGATCAGGCTGAGCACACTCACCTCGTGACGACGAGCAGGAGGGCCAGCGCGGCGGCGAGCACCACGGCGGCCTGGACGTAGTAGTGGTGCAGCTGGCCGGTCTGGGAGCGGCGGGCCAGCGCGCCCAGCCGGCGGGCGCCCGCGGCGACGCCCCGCACCGCGCCGTCGAAGCCGACGTCGTCGATCTCGGCGGTGAGCCGCGCCGTCCGCACGGTCCCGGGCGCGCTGGCATCGACGGCGCGGTCGAGGACGCGGTCGTCGGCCCTCGCGGCGGCGCCGGCGCCCCGTGGTACCAGGCCGGCCGCGGCGTCCACCGCCCGGTCGAGCACCCGGTCGTCGAACCGGGCCAGGGCCTCGGCCAGGCGCAGCACCGGCCGGACGGCGACCACCTCGGTGGCCGCCCCGAGCCCCAGCCACCGGGCGGCCCAGCCCGGCTCCGGCAGCGGCCACCGGGCCACGGCCAGCACCACCGCGACGGCCAGCACGGCCGAGACCACCAGCTCGAGGACGCCGGGCCGGGAAGCGCCGGCCTCGCCGAGAGCCTGGCGGAGAGCCTCACCGACCGGCGGCCAGACCAGCAGACCGAGCACGGCGGCGCCGGCGGCCAGGACCACGAGCGGGGCCTTCTGCAGCCGGTGGACCCGGCGGGTGCCCTCCTCCTCGGTGTCGTAGCCGCTCTCGGCGTCGGCCGGAAGAGCGCGCCAGACCACCCACAGCACCTTGCCGGCGTAGGCGGCCGACACCGCGGCGGCGGCCAGGCCGACCACGTACAGCGCCACCGACTGCTCCCTGGCCACGGCCAGGACCTCGTCCTTGGTGGCCCACAGCGACAGCGGCGGCACCCCGGCCAGGGCGAGGGTCCCCACCGCGGCCGTGCCGCCGACCAGCGGCCCCCGGCGGGCCGCGCCGCGCAGCGCCGGGAGCTGCTTGGTGCCCAGGGCGGTGAGCCACGCGCCGGCGGCGAGGAACAGCAGCGCCTTGGTCGAGGCGTGCGCCACCAGGTGGGCCACGCCGCCGGAGACGCCGGCCACACCGGCGGCGAGCACGACGTAGCCCAGCTGGGCGGCGGTGGAGGCGGCGAGCAGCTGCTTGAGGTCGCGCTGGGCGACGGCGACCGCGCCGAGGGCCAGCGCGGTCAGGGCACCGACCCACGCCGCGGTGGTCGCCGCCCAGCCGGTGGACGCCAGCAGCTCCGACGTCCGCAGCAGCAGGTAGCCGCCCATCGCGACCATCGCCGCCGAGTGCAGCAGCGCACTGACCGGGCTGGGGCCCTGCATGGCGCGGGAGAGCCAGAACGAGAAGGGCAGCTGCGCGGCCTTGCCGAGGCCGGCGACCAGCACGCCGGCGGCGACGACGTCCCGCCACGGCGCGGCCACCGCCGGGAGGTCGGCGAGGACCAGGCTGCCGCCCCCGGCCAGCGCCGCGCCGGCGGCCAGGTACAGCCCCAGGTCGGCTGCGCGCGTGGTGAGGAAGGCGTCGGTCCCGGCCGAGACCCGGTCGGGCTCGCGCCACCAGTAGCCGATCAGCGCGAAGGAGGTCGCGCCCATCACCTCCCAGGCGAACAGCAGCGCCGGCAGCGTCGTGGCAGTGGCGGTGACCCCGACCGCGGCGGCGAACAGCAGCATCAGGCCGGAGAAGCGGGCCGGCCGGTCGTCGATCTCGGCGGCGGAGGACAGCAGGACCAGCAGCGTCACCGCGACGACCGTGGGCACGACGATCGCCGAGAGCGCGTCCACGGCCAAGCCGAAGTCCGCACCCGGCAGGAACGGCACCGCGGTCTCCGGGCGCAGCACCGCCACGGCGATCGCCGCGACCAGCGCGAGGGACGCCGTGACCACGGCCGCCGCCGGCGCCGGCCGGTCCGCGCGCCGACCGGCCAGGCACAGCACCGCGCCGACGACCGCCGGCAGGCCGACGACGACCCACAGCAGCGCCACGCCCAGGTCGCTGCTCCCGGTCGCCCCGGTCACCGGGACAGGTCCGCGGCCATGTCGGTCATGTCGGCGTTGCGGGAGCGGTGCAGCAGGGTGGCGACGGCGAAGCCCATCGCCATCTCGACGGTCATCGCGGTGATGACGACCAGGACCAGCACCTGGCCCTCCGGCGCGGGGGAGAGGAACCACCAGAAGCCGACGGCGGCCAGGACGACCCCGTTGAGCATGAGCTCGAGGCCCATCATCACCATGACGACGACCTGCTGGGAGATCGCGCCGTAGAGCCCCACGCTGAACAGCGCCGCGGCGACCAGGAGCACCGTCTGCAGGGTCATCGGTCGGCCCCCTCCGGCTGCCGGGCGGGCGCGGACCGGCGGCGGAGGTCGTCGCCGAGCCGGTCGTAGCGCCCGCTCGGGGCGGCCAGCACGAGCGCGGCGACGATCGTGGCGAAGAGGACCGGGCTCACGGTCATCATCACCAGCATCTTCGACTCCATGATCGCCTCGCCGAGGGCGACGGTGAGGTCGGGCGCGGGGGTGCCCCGGCGGGCCGGCCACGGGACGAACAGCGCGCCGGCGGCCAGGACCAGGAAGGTGCCGACGGCGATCGTCATGGCCGCGCCCTTGCCGTGCTTCATGCTCATGGGCATGAGCGCGGGGTTCATCCCCATGAACATGATCATGTAGATGGCCATGATCGCCATCTCCATCACCATCATCAGCACGGTGATGACACCGAGGAACTGCAGGTCGAACAGCAGCAGCGTCAGGCCCACGGCGACGAACGAGATGGCCAGGGCGTAGGTGGCCCGGGCCATCGAGTTCACCGAGAAGACCGCCACCCCGGCGGCGACGGCGAGCGCGGCCAGCACCCAGAAGACGATGTCGCCGGTCATCTCAGCCCCTTCCCAGGACGACGACGGAGACCACCAGCACCTGGAGCAGCACCAGCGGGAGGACGACCAGCCAGGCGGTGGCCGCGATGCGGTCCGGTCGCAGCGCGGGCACCCGGCGGCGCAGCAGGACGAGGGCGGCGAGCAGGAGGCCGGTCTTGGCCAGCACCCACAGCCAGCCGGGGAGCAGCGGACCGGCACCCCCGCCGAGGAACAGGGTGACGCCGAACGCCGCCCCTGCCGTGAGCAGCGCCCACCGGCCGGCCAGGACCAGCCAGCGGTCGATCCCGGAGGTCTCGGCGAGCACCCCGCCGGCGATGTCCGTCCCGGCCGGCGTGCCGAGCGGGCCCCAGAACGAGAAGCCGAGGACCGCGGCGACGAAGACTCCGAAGGCCACCGGCATCCAGACGACGAACCACAGCTCGGACTGGGCGGCGACGATGTCCGCCGGCCGCAGGCTCGCCGCGGCCACCGCCGGCGCGGTCAGGGCGAACATCAGTGGCAGCTCGTAGGAGAGCGCCTGGCCGAGGAACCGGTAGCCACCCACCAGGGAGTGCGCGCTGTTGGGACCCCACCCGGCCAGCCAGACCAGCGCCCAGACGACGACGTCCATGGCGTTGAACCACACCAACCCGACCGACAGGTCCGCGAGAGTCCAGCCACCCAGTGGGATGACGAGGACCTTCAGCAGTGCCGTGACCAGCAGGCCGGCGACGGCGATCCGCCACAGCAGGCGGTCGGCCGCCACGGTCGTGCGGCGCCGCTGGCGGAGCAGCCGGGCGGTCTCCGCCCACGGCGTCCCCAGGCCCTGCTGCCAGGGACGGCCCTCCGCGCGGGCGGCGACCGCGCCGTCGAGTGCGGCGGCTGCGGCGGCCATCACGAGGAGGAGGGCGGCCCCCAGCGGCGCCCAGGCCGCCGAGACCTGCACGACGTCGACGACGGTCACCGGGTCTCCGCCGGTTCCGGCTCCCGGACGGTGGCGTCCAGGTCGAGGCTGGCCACGAGCAGCCGGACGGCGCCCAGCTCGAGCCCGGGCACCAGCCGGGCCAGCACGCCGACGGGCACCGGCTCCGGGAGACGGCCGCCGTCCAGGCCCCTCCGGGCGTCGGTCAGCAGGGCGACCAGCCGGTCGTGGACGTCGCCCGCGGCCTGCTCGTCCAGACCGAGCTCTCGGCAGGCGCCGGCGTCGATCGGGCCGGCACCACGCAGTGACCAGCGCAGCAGCCGGGACCGGCGCACCCGGTGGGCCAGGCGATCCAGTCGCGCGGCGACCGCTGCACCGCCGTCCCCGGCCAGCAGGTCGTCCCGGAGACGGGCCGCGTCGGTCGCCGCCGCCTCCCAGCCGGCCAGCGTCAGCAGCTGTGCGGCCCGGTCGAGCCGGTCCGCCGGCGAACCGAACGGGAGCGGCTCCGGCACGGCGCCCTCGGCTGCTCCGAGGACCTCCGGCCGCACGTCGGTCACGACGTCCCCGGACAGGGTGCAGTGCAGCAGGAGGCCGGCGGGCCAGCAGGGGAGGACCGGTCCCAGCGGCACGTGCAGGACGTCGAGGTCCAGCCCGTCGCGGTCCTCCTCCCCGCCCTCCGCCAGCGGGATCCCGCCCGGGGCCATGTCCATGTCCCCGTGGTCCATGTCCCCGTGGTCCATGTCCCCGTGGTCCATGTCCCCGTGGTCCATGTCCCCGTGGTCCATGTCCCCGTGGTCCATGTCCCCGTGGTCCATGTCCCCGTGGTCCATGTCCCCGTGGTCCATG
>NZ_SPQN01000192.1 GCF_004571065.1 Geodermatophilus sp. DF01-2 | reverse complement strand
CGGCTGCCGGCCCCCGTCGGCGCCGGTGACCGGCAGCCATGCGGCCTCCCGCAGCCGGTCCAGCGCCGCGGTGCACAGCGCCGCGTCGAGCTCGGCACCGGCCAGCCCGATCCGGGGTACCAGAGCGAGCACGGCGGCGTCCCCGGCGAGACCGGCGAGCAGGTCGGCGTAGGCCCCGGCGGCCGCGGCGACCAGCTCGTCGGTGACCGGGCCGGGCAGCACGTGCCGGCGGTCGGGCCCCAGCGAGAACGGCGCGATCAGCCGGGCCGGCAGCGTCAACGGCTCGTCGCTGGGCGTGGGCCCGTGCACCCGCTGCGGAAGCGGCAGGGGCACCGGCCGCCCGGCGTCGTCCAGCGGCACCGCCCAGGTGAGCGCCCAGGCGCGACGGTCGCGCTCCTCGACCGGACGCTCGGCGAGCAGCTCCGTGGGCAGCACGCCGTCCCGCCGCTCCAGCCGCCAGGTCGTCGTCCGGTCGCCGTCGGTCAGCTCGACCTCGTCGCGGCGGTACCGCGCCGACAGCGACCGCACCGCGCCGTCGAGGACGACGTCGGCCGCGGCGAGCCCGGGCAGCGCCAGCAGCAGCTCGGCGGTCAGCTCCTCCAGGCCCGCCCGGACGGCGGCCCGCGACCCGGCGCGCAGCGGCAGCACCACCTCGGTGGCGAAGCCCTCCGGCGGCCTGCCCTCGGCCGGCCACGGCAGCCGCAGCACC